>JAPHSI010000165.1 GCA_026193155.1 Sulfurimonadaceae bacterium
AAAATCACCATAAGATAATTCAGTTTTATTTGCACTAAATTCAACATGTACATGAGCATTAATAAGCCCAGGCATAAGCAAGGAATTTTCTCTTAATGAGCTTACTTTTGCATTTGGAAACGCATCTATTAGTTCTTCATAAGGGGCTATTTTTTTAATTGTTTTATCGTAAGCAACAGATAAATTTGTAGATACTCTGTCACCTAAAAGTATATAATGTGGTGTAATTATTTGCATATTATTTCTTTAATCTGATTTATATATGGAATTATACATCATTTGTTAAAAATCAATCAACTTTAATATTCTATAAGATAAAATATCCCTTTAAAGTCAAAACACAAGGTATAAAATGAAAGTAGTAGTTATTCAGGGTCCAAACTTAAATATGTTAGGTGTTAGAGAACAACAAATTTACGGACCGATGAAATTAGAACAAATTCATGCTCAGATGAAAGAATTTGCAACTCAAAACAATATTGAAATTGAATTTTTTCAATCAAATCTTGAGGGTGAGATAGTAGACAAAATTCAAGAGTGTTACGGTGAGGCTCAGGGTATTATTATTAATCCTGCAGCATATACACACACATCAATTGCTATTCGTGATGCTATTAGTGCTGTAGGCATCCCAACAATTGAAGTTCATATCTCAAATATTCATCGTCGTGAAGAGTTTAGAAAAGAAAATATGGTTGCACCTGTTTGTGCATCTTCAATTGTAGGTTTTGGTCCATTCGGTTACCACTTGGCTATGGTTGGTATGACTCAAATTATGCAGGAAGTTGCAGCGGCACAAGCGGCGCAACAACAAGCTCAAGCTAAATAACTTATATGTATCTACAACGTAAACTTAGTGATGAACTTGTTTTATACAAAGGTTTGCGTTTTGGATATAAGACAGCTCAAAAAACAGTTTTTAGACATCAAGTCGTTGTTGGAATAGGTGGAAATATTGGAGATGTTAGGCGAAGATTTGAACATCTTTTTTATTTTTTAAAAAAAAGTAAAAAAGTTGAAGTTTTACAAACATCATCAATTTTAAAAAATCCACCGTTTGGATATTTAGAACAAGATGATTTTTTTAATGCTTTAATAGTTTTAAAAACAGATATGCAAGCTACTGAGATATTAAAGTATCTTCAGATGGTAGAGAAAAAATTTGGACGACAAAGAAGTTTTGAAAATGCACCAAGGAGCTTAGATTTGGATATAATATTTTTCGATAATATGTATATCAAAAAAGATAAATTAACAATTCCACATCCACATTGGAATAAAAGAGAAAGTGTATTGATACCTTTAATGGATTTATATAAATGAAAATTTTAACTTTTAGTGGCAAAACTCCATCAGAAGCATTGAAAAAAGCTAAGATGGAAGTTGGAGACGAGGGAATGCTTATTGAAACTCGTGAAATCCAAAAAAAAGCACTTGGTAAAGAACCTCTATATGAGATTGTGATTGGAATTGAAGAGAATGATATTCCAGTGGGTTATCAAAAAGTTAAAAAACCGCTTCAAAATCAAAAACCGCTAAAAAAAGAGAGTGAAGACGTACTTTTTAATATCTCCAAATCTGCTGAACAAATTTCACAAATTTCAGATGTTACAAGGCCTCAGTTTGACTATGGCAATCAAAGAACTAATACTACACAAAATTTAGGATATGGTGAACCTAAAGAGTTAAAAGAGATCAAAACTCAGATTAATAAACTTGGTGATAAAGTAAAGTTGATTCAAGATATGTTTTGGGATGAAAAATCACCTGAATTGGTAAGTCAAATACCACCGGAGTTTGCTGAAATATATAGACTTTCTGCCCAAAGCGGTATGAGTAGAGACCATCTAGACTCAATTATGCGTATGACATTAGAACATATGCCGTTTAAAATGCGTGAAAACTCGATAACCGTAAAAAGGTATTTTCAAACTCTTCTTCGAAAAGTTATACCTATAAGACTTGAGAGTACGCCAAATATCGGTAATAAAAGAGTTATAATGCTTGTTGGGCCGACTGGTGTCGGAAAAACAACATCTATTGCTAAGCTTGCTGCAAGGTATTCTTTTTTAATGCAAAAGAAATATAAAGTCGGTTTAGTTGTCTTGGATACATACCGTATAGGGGCAGTCGAGCAGTTGATGCAATACGCTAGGATGATGAAGCTCGGGATTGAAACAGTAGTTGATCCTCCAGAGTTCTCAGCGGCTTTAGAATCCCTAAAATATTGTGATTATATATTAATTGATACTATGGGTTCAAGTCCATACGATAAGAATAAAATAGAAAAAATATATGAATGCTTATCTGCTAACGATACTGAGTATAGTGTGGATGTAGTTTTAACGATGCCAAGTTCAATTAAATATGAGGATATGCTTTTAACATATGAAAATTTTTCATCTTTGGGTATTGATACTTTGATGTTTACAAAACTTGATGAGACAAAGGGATATGGAAATATTTTCTCACTTACCTATGAGACTAAAAAGCCGATTAGTTATTTTTCTGTAGGTCAGGAAGTTCCGGAAGATTTAGTATGTGCTACAAGCGAATTTTTAGTTGAATGTATGCTAAATGGTTTTAATAGGAGTAAGGCATGATGGGACATCAAGCAGAGAAACTTGAAAAATTAGTAGCTTCATCAACAAAAAAGCGTTCTCGTAATACTCGTTTTATTGCTATAACTAGTGGTAAAGGTGGTGTTGGTAAAAGTACAATTAGCTCAAATCTTGCATATATGCTATCAAAAAGTGGACTAAATGTTGGGATATTTGACGCTGATATCGGTTTAGCTAACCTTGATGTAATATTCAATGTAAAAATAAAAAAGAATATCCTGCATGTACTAAAAGGTGAAGCATCCGTACAAGACATACTTATACCTGTTACAAGAAACCTAATTCTTATACCAGGAGAGAGTGGAGACGAAATTTTAAAATATGCAGATAAAGCACTGTTTGAGAAGTTTATGCAAGAAGCTGAGATATTAGATAAGCTTGATGTTATGATAATTGATACCGGAGCCGGAATTGGTGAGCATATACAGATGTTTTTAAATGCAGCTGATGATGTAATAGTGGTAACAGTTCCGGACCCTGCTGCAATTACAGATGCATATGCTACAGTTAAGACTATATCAAACCTTAGAAATGATATAGGTATGATATTAAACCAAGTAAAAAATGAAAAAGAAGCAGTAGCAATTTTCCAAAAAATTAAACAAGTTGCTCATTCAAATATTACGCCGGAGTTAAATTTAGAATTTTACGGGAAGCTTGAAGAGGATACAAAAGTATCATCTTCTATAAAGAAAAGAGAGTTATTTTGTGTAACTTCTCCAAACTCTTCTGTATACAAAGATTTAGAACAAATTTCTAATAAAATAATAACTAAATTGGAACGAAATGTGCTAGTTTCTGCAGATGATAGTGGCTTAAGCGGACTGTTTAAACGTTTGATGCAACATTTTTAGAAATAATTTTTGGGGTAGTTATGTTAGGTGAAAATTTTGTATATTTTTTTACAGTTCAAGGCTTTTTTGTAGGTATCATATTTGGTGTTTTAAAGTCTTTTGATGCTGAAGGTTTATTACTTTACACATTTTTTATCACAACATTCTTTTACCTGTTCTCCCATGTTATAGTTGCATTTTATTTTAAAACAATTGCATTAAAAACTTATATGTTCCCAAAAGAGATACATGAAAGACATCTTGATATTTTTGTCGAAGAGATAGATAGACGTGAGAAACTTATTGATTCTGCTATGAAGATAACAGATGAAGCAATAAAAGTTAACAAAGAATCAGGCCACCACAATGCATAATGGATACCATAATGATATTAAACACAAAGAAGATGAACTAGCCATACAATATCTTCCTGCTGTTAAAGCTATGTCTTTTAGATTAAAAGAAAGACTACCAAGCTCTGTTGACTATATGGATTTATCAGCTATAGGAACAGAAGAGCTGATAAAGTTAGCACGTAGATATGATGAGAGTATAAATGATTCTTTTTGGGGATATGCAAAAAAACGTGTCTATGGAGCTATGCTTGATTATTTAAGAAGTCTGGATATATTAAGTAGAGCAAGTAGAAAACTTGTAAAACAGATTGATTATGCCGTTGAAGAGTATAGAGTTGAACATGATGAAGAACCTACAGATGAACAACTTGCTGAAATTTTAGATGAAAATGTTGACAAAATTCATGAGGCTAGGATAGCATCTAGTATATATACTGTAATGCCTTTACATGACCAACTTCAAGTTGGAGATGAAGGAGCAGCTCTTGCAAAAGTAGAAAGAGATGAATTGGTAAGTGTAATTAAAGATGTTCTCATAACGTATAGTGAACGTGAGCAAATGATTATTCAGCTATACTACTTCGAGGAGCTGACACTTAAAGAGATAAGTGAAGTGTTAGATATAACAGAATCAAGAATTTCGCAAATTCATAAGTCTGTGTTACAAAAAATAAAACAAAGTGTAGGAAATGAATAATGGCTGATATATTAAGTCAAGACGAAATTGATTCACTTTTAGATGTTTTAGAAGATGAAGGTGGAGATTTACCCGATACTACAGAGGATATTTCTCAACCTCAAAAACAAGCTACACTCTATGATTTTAAAAGACCTAACAGGGTATCAAAAGAACAACTTCGTGCTTTTCGTGGGATTCATGATAAAATGGCACGTTCTTTAGCTAGTCAAATTTCATCAATTATGCGCTCAATTGTAGAGATACAACTTCATTCGGTTGATCAGATGACATACGGTGAGTTTTTGATGTCACTTCCGAACCCTACGAGTTTTAACGTTTTTTCCGTCAAGCCATTAGAAGGTAGCGGAGTTATAGAAATAAATCCAACTATTGCTTTTCCTATGCTTGATAGATTACTTGGTGGAAAAGGTGAACCTTTTGATGCATCTCGAGAGTTTTCAGATATTGAACTTTCATTATTTGAATCAATTTTACGTGTAATGATGGGTACACTTAAAGAGGCTTGGGGACCGGTTATGGAAATTTATCCAAATATCGAGTCAAAAGAGTCAAGTCCGAATGTTGTCCAAATCGTTGCACAAAATGAAATTGTTGTGATGGTTGTTATGGAGATAATTATTGGACATTCTTCAGGTATGATGAATATATGTTATCCAGTTATATCACTTGAACCGGTACTTCCTAGACTTGCTTCAAGGGATTTAATGTTAAATGAGACTAGCTCTAAAAAAAGTAGAAATACAGAGTTACAAGTCCTATTAGGTGGTGCTAAAGTAAATGTTGAAGCGAATTTAGGTAATGCAGAGCTTACAATGCGTGATATTTTAGAATTGCAAACAGGAGATGTTATTAGATTATCCGAAGCTGCAAATGACATTGTAACCGTATGTATAGACGGTAAAGATAGATTCCGCGGTGAAATAGGTTTGAGAAGGTTTAGAAAGTCAATTCAAGTGACAGAAGTTATCGATACAGAGAAAGATGCTGTTAAACGTGCACTAGAGAATTTTGAGAAAAAACGTCATGAAAAAATATCAGGTGTTGCTGAGATAATAAATGATGAAGTAGTAGGTGGTGAATAGTATGAGTGAGTTTATTAAGTTATTAGAAGACGAAATCGCTAAAAATGTTGAGACAATGGTTGGGATACTTCCAACATTAACTTTAAAAGAGGAACAAGAATTGAATATGATGGCCAACATCATACCACCGATTGTTCTTGTTAAATTAAGTGTTAGTGGTGCAGTAAACAACGCAAAAGCCATGGTAGCTATTACACCTAATATGGCAGCGGCATTATCTGACTTGATGATGGGTGAAGAACTTGAAAATCGAGATAATATAAATGAAGATGATCTTGATGGAGCAAAAGAGACCTTTAATACTATATTTGGAACAATAAATACAGTTTTATCTTCACAAAGTGAGATACCGGTTTTAAACTTCAAAGTAGAAGATATTGAATATGTAAGTGATGATGGTGAAGTAAGTTTAGAAGAATATGCAAATATGCATAAATATGATTTTGAAATAGAATCTGTCAGTGCACTATTAATGTTTATTATCGATGAAGAATTAGAAGATGTATTATTTGGTTCTGGAGGGTCAATACTGGAAGCTGAAACACCGACTTCTACTCTTCAGGATGTTGGAATAAATGAGGCTAACTTAACACCAAGTGAGATTAATAATATATCACTTATTATGGATGTTAAATTACCTGTTCGTGTTAGAATAGGTAAAAAAAAGATGTTATTAAAAGATGTTTTAAATATGGATATAGGTTCAGTAGTTGAGCTTAATCAATTAGCGAATGACCCACTTGATATTTTAGTTGATAATCATATTATTGCCCAAGGTGAAGTTGTAATAGTTGATGGAAACTTTGGTATTCAAGTAACAACAATCGGAACAAAAAAAGAAAGATTAGCAAAGTTAAAGTCCTAAAGAATGAAAAAAAATGGAAATATTAGTAAAAAATATGTAAGAGATATTAAGTCTGCGGATACTTGGAGTGTATTTAAAATTATTGCAGATTTTGTAAAAGGTTTTGATGAGTTAGGTGAGATAGGACCTACCGTAACAGTTTTTGGTAGTTCAAGAACACCAGAAAACGATTTTTATTATCATCAGGCTAAAGATTTAACAAATATGTTGGCTGAGAGAGGGTTTAATGTTATGAGTGGTGGCGGACCCGGAATTATGGAAGCTGCTAACCGAGGAGCTCATGAAAATGGTAATGTAGAGTCAATTGGTTTAAATATAGATTTACCATTTGAGCAGGTTCCAAATCCATATACAACAAAAGATTTAAATTTTGACTATTTCTTCTCTAGAAAAGTTATGCTTGTAAAATATTCAATGGCTTATGTCATATTCCCCGGTGGTTATGGTACCTTAGATGAGCTGTTTGAAGCGTTAACTCTTATACAAACCAGAAAAGTGACAGGTGTTAAAGTATTTGTGGTAGGTGAAGAGTTTTTTAGACCATTGATTGATTTTGTAGAGACTAAACTTTTAAAGTCCGGTATGATTGATCAAGAAGATGTTGATTTAATATGTTTAACCGATGATTTAGAATATGTAGCAAACGAGATAGAAAAATCTTTAAATAAGCAAATAGATATTTTAGAAGATGAAGGTCTTGAAGATACTACTTATTTTAAATCACTAAAAAAGTTTTTTGAGTAATATTATGAAAAAAGTATTAGTTGGGATGAGTGGAGGAATTGACTCTACGGTTAGTGCCTTGTTATTAAAGCAAGATGGTTATGAAGTTGAAGGTTTATATATGAAACTTCATTCTAAACCAGGTTATCATGAAGTGCATCTAGCCCGCGCACAAAAAGCTGCTGATTTTGTTGGTATGAAACTACATGTTATAGATCTTCAAGATACCTTTAATGAAAAAGTTTTTCAACCTTTTATAGATACCTATGAAGAGGGTAAGACTCCTAACCCATGTGCATTATGTAACAGAAGTTTGAAATTTGGTGAAATGATTAAGTTTGCAGATAAAATTGGAGCAGACTATTTAGCAACAGGACACTATATAAAAACAGACGGTAAGTACTTTTATGAAGCAGAAGATGATACAAAAGATCAAAGTTACTTTCTATTTTACGTTAATAGAGATATTTTACCTAGACTAATTTTTCCATTAGGTGAGAGAAAAAAATCAGATATAAAAAAATTTGCTGCATCTATTAAAGGTTTAGAATCTTTTGCATCTCAAGGAGAGTCATCTGAAATATGTTTTGTTGAAACTACATATACGGATTTACTAAAAGACTATGTAGAAGTCGATAAAAAAGGTGATGTATTAGACACGGATGGAAACATTGTCGGAGAGCATAAGGGGTATATGCATTATACTATAGGAAAAAGAAAAGGGTTTACTGTTTATGGTGCACATGATCCACATTATGTATTAAGTATAGATGCTAAAAATAATAAAATAACTGTAGGTAAAAGAGAAGAGTTGTCTTGCAGGTATGTAGAGTTGGAAAATTTAAATATGTATAATGATGAAAAAGAGTTTGATACTTTTGTTAAACTTAGATATAGAACTAAAGCTATCCCTTGTCATGTGACTTTAAAAGATAATAAGGCACAGGTAATACTCAAAGAAGATGTATTCGGTGTAGCTACAGGCCAAGCTGCAGTATTTTATGATAATAACAAACTTATTGGTGGTGGTTGGATATCAGAAGCTACTACTAAATAATCATATATTGTTTAACTAATAAATACATAAAATAAACAAACATTCAAATTTATCGATTAGCTAAGCGGTTTTTAAGCAATTTCCTTCTATAATTCCCATCCACAAACGGAAGCAACCTAAAGTTTAGGAGAG
>JAPHSI010000063.1 GCA_026193155.1 Sulfurimonadaceae bacterium
GATGTTTTTTTATCCCGTCCACCTAAAACAAATTTAGCAATTTTCAGTATAATTATCTTCACGGTTATAGAGTTTTTATATCCTGAAAATTCTGCACTTGGCTGGATAGGTCTTGCAAGCGGTGCTGCAATACTAGGTATTACAAGCGAATATAAACTCAAAGATAAATTTATACTAAATCAGGCATATGTGCTTTATTTAGCATCTATATATGTACTTTTGTCATTGGGGTATTTTTTAATGGGTTGGGATATATTAAATCCAAATATAGATGCACTGAACCATTTCCGTCACTTTATAACTGCAGGGGGAATCGGTCTTTCTTATGTGGTTATTATGTTGATTATAACCTGGATTCATACGGGGCGTAAGTTGACATCAAATATACATACACATTTGATGGTATTGTTTATAATTATAGCGACATTTATGAGAGGGGCAGTTCCGTTTTATGAAGAATATTCAAAAGAGTTGTATATCTACTCTTCAATTATTTGGAGTATTCCTTTCTTGATTTATATAAAAGAGTTTTTTAAATTCTTAATAAATCCTAGGGCTGATGGAATAAAAGGTTAGTTTTTGAAAACAATTATCAATTTTAACCTTGATTTAATATGATATTCATTATCATTATATAGACTATTTTAAAGAAACAAAATGAAAACACTATTTGATTGCAAAAAAGCATGTAAAGTAAAAGTTATTAAATTAAATGCAGAATCTGAACTAAAGCAAAGATTTATCTCTTTTGGCATTATGAAAAATGCAGAGCTTGAAGTTCTTCAACATACTGCCAGAAAAAGTACAGTTGAGATAAAAGTAGGATCGATGCAGATAGCACTTCGTTCAGACGAGGCAAAGCTTATTGAGGTGGAAAAAATATGATAGACCAGGCCAAAGTTTGTCCCGTTACGGCCAAACATATAAAAGTAGCACTTGTAGGGCAACCAAATGTCGGAAAAAGTATGCTTATAAACTCCGTTTCAAATGCCCATCTTCACGTAGGTAACTTTACAGGAGTAACGGTTGAAAAAACAGAAGTTCTTTTTGATTATAAAGATTATCATTTTACCATTGTAGATCTTCCTGGGACATATGCACTAAACGATTATACTATTGAGGAGCGAGTTACTCACGGTTATTTAACTTCAAATGATTACGACTTGATTATAAATGTAGTTGACTCGACAAATCTAGCTAAAAATTTACAACTTACGAGTGAGCTTTTAACACTTGGTAAAAAAGTTGTAATAGCACTGAACATGACAGATGAAGCTGAAAAAGAGGGTATAGAGATTAACTCTGAATATATGAGTGAACTTTTAGGGGTAGAGTGTGTAAAAACATCTGCCCAGACAAAACTTGGAATAAAAGAACTTTTAGAATCATTAATAAAAAATTATGAATCAGAGTATAAAAATTCTAAACTTATTTTCTCAGAAGCAGTTGAAGAGGAAATATCTCATATCTCATCATATTTACAAAAACATAAATATATAGCTGAAAATACTTATAGAAACATAGCTATCAATCTTTTAAAGAATGATAAGTTGACATATGCGAAACTTCATGATGAACCTCTTTGGACAGAACTTCAGCCGGTTCTCGTAGAAGCATCTAAACACGTTGAACTGCATCATTTAAATGATGATATAAAAGAGGTGTTTGCAGAGGAATATGCTGCATTTAACAAAGGTGTAGTTGCCGAGGTTTTAAAAGAAAAAGTAAAAATACAAGAGCGTACTTTAACTGAAAAAATAGATGATGTTTTAATCCATCCTTTTGCAGGTATTCCTATATTTTTATTTTTGATGTGGTCACTCTTTCAGCTTACGTTTGAGATAGGTTCAATCCCTATGGATTGGATAGATGCATTTTTTGGCTGGGCAGGAGATACCATTGGTGCTACGATTGCTAATGAAGATGTACGCTCACTTATAGTTGATGGAATTATAGCCGGTGTTGGAGCCGTTGTACTATTTGTTCCAAATATCGTTATTTTATTTATAGGTATTGCACTTTTAGAATCAACGGGCTATATGTCAAGAGTTGCATTTTTACTAGATGGATTTTTTCACAAATTTGGTATGCACGGACAGAGTTTTATACCGCTAGTGACAGGTTTTGGATGTTCTATCCCTGCATATATGAGTGCAAGAATACTTAAAAATGACCGTGACAGACTTTTAACACTGTTTGTAATCGGGTTTATGTCTTGTGGTGCAAGACTACCGGTTTATGTACTTTTTGCAGGTGCATTCTTCTCAGAAGAGATGGCAGGAAACGTACTCTTTGGTATATATGTAGGTGGTGCAATGATTGGACTTATTGCAGCTAAGATACTTAAACTAACTGCGTTTAAAGGTGTGGATGAGCCATTTGTTATGGAGATGCCGAAGTATCGTCTTCCATCATTAAAGCTTGTATGGCACACTGTTGTTACTAAAACATGGATGTACCTTAAAAAAGCGGGTACTTTTATAGCAGCTGCATCTATGCTTATTTGGTTTTTGAGTAGTTATCCAAAAAATATTGAGTTACAAGATTCATATGCTACTAAAATAGAGTTTGCCAAAACTGATGAACAAAAAACTATTTTACAAAATAGATTAGCAGAAGAACTTTTAGAAAAAAGTTATTTAGGGCAAGTTGGAAAGTTTACGGAACCTATTTTCGCTCCACTTGGATTTGACTGGAAAATGAATGTCGCACTTCAAACAGGACTTGCGGCAAAAGAGGTAGTTGTATCTACGCTTGGCGTATTATATTCACTTGGTGATGAAGTTGATGAAGAAAATAGCTCACTTAAAAATATAATTTCAAGAGAGATTTCTTTTGCTTCTGCTATGGCATTTATTGTAGTAGTAATGGTTTATCTGCCGTGTTTGGCTGCATCCATAGTATTTACACGTGAAGCAGGGCATATTAAATATTTCTTTTACTTGCTAGGTTTTACATCTGTGGTAGCTTATTTACTAGGTTTTATAACGTATAGTGTAAGTCTTTTGCTTTAAAATAGATATTTTTATTGATATAATATACAGCTAAAAGCATAAAATGTGTAGATGTTAACTTCATGTTAAAAACAAAAGGATAAAATTTTCTCATGAAAAAAATATTAATGATAGAAGATGATTTAGAGCTAGCTGAGATATTAACAGAATATCTTGAACAGTTTGAGTTTGAAGTAGTAACAGAAGATGACCCGTTTAAGGCAGTAAGTATATTAAAGTTAGAACCTTTTGATCTAGTAATACTTGATCTTACTTTGCCTGGTATGGATGGACTGGAAGTATGTGAAGCTATACGTGAGCGTCAAGATATCCCTATAATTATATCAAGTGCAAGAAGTGATGTTACAGATAAGGTAAAAGCACTAGAACTCGGAGCTGACGATTATCTTCCGAAACCTTATGACCCACGTGAGCTTGAAGCACGTATTCAGTCGGTTTTACGTCGTTACGCAGCAAGAGTAGAAGCAAAAGAAGAGTCAAAATCTGATTTTAAATGCGATAAGTCATCTATGACGATTACATATAAAAATAGAAATATAGAACTTACAAATGCTGAATTTGGGATACTCTCTTATATGATAAGTAAACAGGGTTTAGTTGTATCTCGTGAGGACTTAATTCACAACGTAAATGCTATTAATGAAGATTCATCAAATAAAAGCATCGATGTAATGGTAGGACGTATCAGAAATAAACTAGGTGATAAAACTCTGATTGAATCTGTTCGTGGTGTCGGATACAAACTTTTAAAGTAGATGATTAACCGTCACGGAGTCTTAATAACCGTATTATTTGCACTTATAGTATCTTTAATAAGTGTAAGTGCGGTTTTTTGGGAGTTTTATAAACTAAATAAAAATCAATATATAGACCATATATTTACAAAACATGCGATAATAACTCAAATATATACACAACATCAACAAAAAAAGACATCTAGTGTAATGTTGGAAGCAAATCTAGCTGTATATAAACTAAATATTGTAGATGCAAATAAACTAAATACAATAGCGAACAAAGGAAAATTTTTAAAACAAAAAAGCTCTCAAAGCGTTGATAATCAGCTTATGATGAATTCTAGCGGTTTCTATACTCAAAAAATTATTAGAGATTTTCGTACATCCATGTTTTCGTATAAAAATAAAATATACTTTTTTGTCCAAACTCCAAATGGTTCAATCCTTATAGAGGATGAAGAACTAAAACCTTATAGGTATTTTAATTTATTATATACATATACTACTGTATTGCTAATAATTTTTATATCATTTTTTCTGATTTTACAAAAGCTTCGTCCACTCATACGTTTACGTAGAAAGATTGCAATATACGGTGATGGAGATATGAATATAAGTTTTAAGATGAGAGGTTCCGATGAGATAGCATCTGTAGCAAATGAACTAGAAGCTACAAAAGACAAAATCAATAACATAATGGATTCAAGGACACTTTTTTTAAGAAATATAATGCATGAATTAAAAACACCTATAGCCAAGGGGACTATAGCAACTCAAATGCTAAAAACAGATAAACAGCGTGACAGGTTCACTTCTATATTTGGTCGTTTAGAATCTTTAGTGAATGAGTTCGCCCTAATTGAAGAGGTAACAAGCCTTGGGGATAAAACAGAATTTAAAGAGTATAGAGTAATAGATGTAATAGACGGTGCAATAGATATGGCCATGGTTGAACGTGACAGTGTAGATGTAGATATAGATTCTAGTGTAAAGATAGAGGTAAATTACAGATTATATACAACAGCGATAAAAAATATGATTGATAACGGTATAAAATACTCACCTGATGCAAAAGTGAAAATAAAAATGATAGGGGATGAACTCTCTTTTGAGAGTAAAGGCGATTGCTTAAAATATCCTCTAAAATATTATATAGAGCCATTTACAAAAGAGAATCCTTCTAAGAATAGTTTTGGACTAGGTCTTTACTTGGTTGATTCTATTTTAAAAGCTCATAATCGGGTTTTAGCCCATGAATATGAACATGGAATGAACAGATTTATATTTGCGTAAGAGTAAATGTGTAAACTAATGCAATGAGAAATTTAGCAAACTTAAGAAAGCGTGTCAAGTTCATAGTATTTGTCGCTTTCCCTCTTTCATTTTTTGCTTTTGGATGGTTTAGTCACTCAGTATATTATCCATTGTTTAACGGTTCTTCGACATTAGATGAAATAAAAAGATATAAAGTTTTAAATGTTGTTTTACTTAATGCTCCAAGTACTTATTATATAGGTGCCAATGGACCGCAAGGGTTTGAGTATGATTTATTAAAAGATTATGCAAAACATTTAGGCGTTAAACTAAAAATCACCTCGGCAAATACCATAAAAGAAGCAATAGAATTAAGTAAAAATGAAAAATTTCATATAACTTCTGCTGCTTTAGCAAAAACTCCTAATAGAATGAAAAGATTTAATTTTGGACCATCATATTTTGAGGTTCAAGAACAGGTGATTTGTAACAGAAATATGATTAGGGCCGGTAAATTTCCACGTGCTGTTGAGGACTTGGAAGGTCTGCGTATAAGTGTCGGTGAAGATACAAGTTACAGCGAAACTATAAGAGCTCTTCAAGAAGACGGATTTGATATAAATGCCAGTCTTACTTCGGAATATTCTACAGAAGAGTTACTTGAACAAGTTGCTAATCATACAATAGATTGTACCCTTGCTGATTCAAATATATATTCATTAAATCAAAGATATTTTACAGAGATAGCTATGGCATTTACCATTAGTGGACGTGAGCAACTTGCCTGGGTTTTAACTCCTGGGTCTAAAAACTTAGAAGCCGATATGTACTCATGGTTAAATTCATATAACCAAAGCGGAAAGATGGCAGAGTTAAAAGACCATTATTATTCCCATATTTTATATTTTGACTATTATGATACCAAGATGTTTTACAAAAGAATTAAAACAAGATTACCTAAGTATGAAAAGTATTTTAAAGAAGTCTCTAAAAAACATGATATACCTTGGAGTCTTATAGCTGCACAATCGTACCAAGAATCTCATTGGAATCCAAGAGCAAAAAGTTTTACAGGTGTTCGTGGGCTTATGATGCTTACACGCTCAACAGCAAAACATGTAGGTGTAAAAAATAGATTAGACCCAAAACAGAGTATAATAGGTGGTACAAAACATCTTAAAAAAATGATTAAAAGTGTCCCTTCTGAAGTTGAGGGGGAAAACCGCTTGAAATTTGCACTTGCTGCTTATAATATAGGGATGGGGCATATAAAAGATGCTCAAGTTTTAGCAACTAAATTTGGTTTGGATAAAAATGTTTGGAGTGATTTAAAAACGGTATTACCATTACTTTCTCAAAAACGTTATTATAGATCATTAAGATTTGGTTATGCAAGAGGAAGTGAGCCTGTTAGATATGTTGAATCTATTTATGATTATAAAGACATTTTAGAAAATTCTACAATCGAAAAAGAACAGGAAGCTGGTAAAATCAATACAACAATAAAAGCAAATGATAATAATTTCTCTAATGTAAAACAAGAAAAGAAAAAAACTAAATAAAAGAATGAACATATTTATTCAGTTAGGTAAAAAGCATATAAGTGTATAATTTAAAATTGATTAAAAATAAGGATATATAATGAAAATGTATAAAATTAGCTCGCTAGCCATGGGGATGCTAGTACTAAGTAGCACAGCTTATGCAGATTTAAAAAATGATAAAATCACTCTTAAACCAAATATGACTATTCAGTATAATACTAAGCAAAAATCTGTAGATAGTCTTAATCAGATGTTTTCTGAGGGGGAATTTTACGCAAGACTTAGAATGAATACTTTTAAATGGGATTGGAGTCAAGATACAGCAGGAACTAATAATAAAGCACTAGGTCTTGGGGGGAGTTTTATTTATAAGTCAGCAAAACTATCAGGTTTAAGTACTACATTTGGTTTATATACATCTCAAAATCCATCATTTCTAAGAATGCAAGAAGATGAAGTTGGTAGTGTAAAAGCTGGTAAAGATACTTTTTCCCGTTATGATACAGGTGCTACAGGTGAATTTGGCATGAGTGTGCTAGGTCAAGCTTACTTACAGTACGATATATCTAAAACATCTATAAAAATTGGTCGCCAATTATTTGAATCTGTTTTTACAAAATCTAATGATACAAAGATGATACCAAATACATTTGACGGTGTGAGCGCTACTATAAAAGATATTCCAGATTCAATAATTCAGTTAGGATATTTTACAGATCAAAAACTTCGTGATCATACTAGTTCACATGATGTATTGGCTGTCAGTGTTGATGACAACACTACAAGCATTCGTGAAGATTGGAATGGTAATGATGATTCCGGAGTAAATAAAAGTTTAACTACTGATTTGATTGGTAATGATAATAAACTTATTATTGCTACTCTTACAAATAAGTCTATTAAAAACTTAAAAGCTAATGTTAGTGTAGCAATTATTCCAGATGTCTTAACAAATGCAACACTAGAAGCTCATTACCGTATCAATGTTGGAGGGGATTTGGTTGTTGCACCTGGGTTTAGATACATGCAACAAATTGATAACTTAGACTCAGCAACAAATGTAGCTTCTTTAAAGGGTTCAAGTAGTGTTGATGGCTATGATGACCCAACTTCTTTAGACTCTAGTTTAATTGCAATTCGTTTAGATATAAAAGATAAAGCTTTTTTATTTAGATTAGGTTACTCAGCAATTGAAGATGCAGCAGATATAATTGCACCTTGGCGTGGATTCCCAACGGCAGGATTTACTCGTGCAATGGCACAGTATAACTGGTATGCAAATACTAAAACATATATGGCAAGAGTCGGATACAATTTTGACAAAGCAGGAATTATAAAAGGTTTTAATATTTTTGCCCGTTATGCGATTCAAGATTTTGATGATTCTAAAGATGCAGTTCAAGCAGACAGTAGTATTTTACATTTAGATGCCATGCAAAACATAGGTAAGAATCTTCAAGCTAAAGTTAGAATTGGTTTAGTTAGTGCAGATGATGATATTGTTAAAGAAAATCTTGGTGGCACAAAAACGGATGTTTCATATAATGAATATCGTTTTGAGTTAAACTATTTTTTTTAAAGTTTAAGAGAGATTGCTATCTCTCTTAGACAGATATTATAAAGTTTCTTTCGCGTTACCTATTTCGCTTAAAAAAGTTTCCATATCGTATTTTACACGATACTCAGGTGTCATAATATGTATAAGAATATCACCTAAATCAACTACAACCCAGTCACCGCTTTCATCTACATTGTTTATTTTTTCTTCTGCTTTTAAATCTTTTTTAAGATGGTCCAACAATGCTAAAGTATGTCTGCTTCCAAGTGATGAAGCTATTATCGCCGTATCAACTATATACTCTTTATCACTTAAATCAAAAACTTCAATAGCTTCAGCCTTATTCTTATCTAGTATCTCTGTTATTCTTTTTATTCTATTTTTCAATGTTTTCTCTCTTATTTTTCTTTGTTTCTAATCTCTGTAGATGAAATGTTTTCATTTACATCTAAAGTTATATATTCTTTTGGAATATTTATATTGTCTCTTTTTGCTACTATAAACGTAACGAGTTGTTTAAGCTCATTGTAGTCTTGCCATTTATGAAGTGATTCAAGATTGTCAGCACCAATTATAAGGTATAGTTTATTGTACTTTTTAAGTAGATGCTTTACAGTTATAATTGAAGGAGTTTTTTGTTCTTTTAAAACTTCAAAATCCGATACTTCAACTTTATCAAAACTGCTAAACATCTCTTTTACCATCTCAAGTCTTTGCTTTGGAGTTGAATGAGATTTTGATTTAAAAGGGTTTAGATAAGTCGGCATAATAACCACTTTATCGATTTCTTTTAAATTTTGTGCTGCTTCAACAATAGCTTTGTGTCCGGTATGTGGAGGGTCAAATGACCCACCAAAAAGTGCAATCGATTCCATATTTAAACGCAATTATAGCTAAGTTTTGATAAAATTAGCGAATTTATTTTAATCAGGATTTATTATGGCATTAAAAATAGCAATTAATGGTTTTGGAAGAATTGGTCGTTGTGTCGCAAGAATTGCGGCAAAAAGAGACGATGTTGAAATAGTAGCTATCAATGATATGGCTAGTATGGATATGATTTTGTATCTATTAAAAAACGACTCAGTTCATGGTACAGCTAATAGCGATATTGAACAAGTTAATGAAAACACTATCTCAATAGATGGACAAAATATCCGTATATTTAGTGACCGTGACCCTAAAAACTTAGATTTTGCATCTTGTGGAGCTGATATGGTATTAGAGTGTACGGGTGTGTTTTTAACTCAAGAGTCAGCTCAAATTCATATTGATAACGGTGTTGAAAAAGTTTTATTTTCGGCTCCTGCAAAAGACAAAGAAACGGCTACATTTGTTATGGGTGTAAATGAAGATTTATATGACGGTCAAAAAATCGTATCAAATGCATCTTGTACAACAAACTGTTTAGGTCCTGTTGCAAAAGTGCTTGATGATGCTTTTGGGATTGAAAAAGGTCTTATGACAACTATTCACTCGTATACAAACGATCAAAATATTTTAGATGTTAAACACTCAAAAGATAAGCGTCGTGCTCGTGCCGGTGCAATCAATATGATTCCGACAACAACCGGTGCCGCAAAAGCTATCGGTTTGGTTTTACCACAGCTTCAAGGTAAACTTCACGGTCAAAGTGTACGTGTGCCTACTCCTGATGTTTCAATGGTTGATTTAAATGTAATAGTCGGTAAAAAAACTACTAAAGAGGAAGTTACTGCTGCATTTAACAAAGCTGCTGAGTCAAACTTAAAAGGTCTTTTATTAATGGATAAAGAGATGCGCGTATCTCAAGATTTTGTAGGTTGTGAATACAGCTCAATCGTAGCGGAAGATTTGACACAGGTAATTGAGGGCGATATGGTAAAAGTTATGGCTTGGTATGATAACGAGTGGGGTTATTCAACACGTTTAATTGATATGGCTATTCACATTTCTAAGTAAGGGTTATAATTGGAACTATTAAGTATTAAAGAGTTAGATTTAGTAAATAAAAAAGTATTTATACGTTGTGATTTTAATGTACCTATGGATGAATATTCTAATATTTCAGATGATAGACGCATCCGTTCAGCTTTATCAACAGTTAACTATTGTTTAGATCAGGATTGTGCAGTTATTTTGGCTTCACATCTAGGTCGTCCAAAAGGTGAAGTTGTTGAAAAATATTCTCTTGCACCTGTAGCTCGTAGATTAGGGCAGCTTCTAAAAAGAAATGTAATTATGGCTAAAGATGTAGTTGGTGAGGACGCTCTTAATAAAGCTAAAGAATTACAAGGTGGAGAAGTTTTACTTTTAGAAAATCTTCGTTTTGAACCAGGTGAAACAAATAATGATGAAGAGTTGTCTAAAAAATTAGCATCTATGGCAGAGTATTATATTAACGATGCTTTTGGTGTATCTCATCGTGCACACTCTTCGGTTGAAGGGATTACAAAACTTTACGATACAAATCATAAAGCAGCAGGTTTTTTGCTTGCCAAAGAGATTAAGTTTTTTGGAAAACTTATAAATCAGCCTGTTCGTCCTTTTGCTGCTATCGTCGGTGGTTCTAAAGTCTCAGGAAAACTAGAAGCGTTAATAAATCTTCTGCCTAAAGTAGATAAAATTTTCATTGGCGGAGGTATGGCATTTACCTTTTTAAAGCAAATGGGTTACGATATAGGAACATCTTTAGTTGAAGATGATTTGTTAGAAGATGCACAACATATTATGGATGAAGCTAAAAAACTTGGTGTAAAGTTTTATCTTCCTATAGATATTATTGCAGCTGAGAAATTTTCTGAAGATGCAGTTAGTAAAATAGTGACTTCTCAAGAAATCCCTAGTGAATGGATGGGACTTGATATCGGTCCTGCAACGGTTAGACTTTACCGTGAAGGTTTAAATGATGTTCAAACCGTACTGTGGAATGGACCAATGGGTGTTTATGAGATGGATAAATTTGCACGCGGTTCAAATAAGATAGCACATTTTGTAGCTGATTCTTATGCTACTACAGTTGTAGGTGGTGGAGATACTGCTGATTTAGTTCAAAGAGTCGGGCTTGATGAAGAGATGACTTTTATCTCAACAGGCGGTGGAGCTTCTTTGGAGTTGTTAGAGGGTAAGACACTTCCTGGTGTAGCACCGCTTATAAAGGAATAAAATGATAATAGCATCTAACTTGAAAACAAATCTTACACGAGAAAAAACTATATCATATTTTATGGATGTAGAGAATTTTTTAGATGAGATAAACTCAAATCAAGATGTATATGTTTTTCCGGCTCAAAGTTCTTTGAACCCACACCATGGTAAAGTTACTCAAGGGGCTCAAAATGCTTATGCTACTGAAAATGGTGCATTTACTGGAGAGATTGGACTTGAGCAACTTGAAGAATTCGGTGTAAAAACTATTCTTATAGGTCATTCTGAAAGACGTCATATCTTGGGAGAACTTCAGGAAAAAATAGTTGAAAAATTTAATTATTATAAAGCGCAAGGGTTTAAAATAATATATTGTGTTGGAGAGCCTTTAGATGTTAGAGAAGAGGGCGAAGATGTTATGATGAAATATCTTGAACTTCAGTATGAAGGTATAGATACGGATTATGAAGATTTAATCATAGCATATGAGCCTGTATGGGCTATAGGAACAGGAAAAACACCTACTTTAGATGATATATCTAAAATACATTTACAATTAAAAGAAAAATCATCAGCTCCGCTTTTATACGGCGGTAGTGTAAAGGTTGATACGGCTTTGGATATTTTAAAATGTGATGGTGTTGATGGTGTGTTAGTGGGTAGCGGTGCTTTAAAAGTTGAAAACTTTTGTCAAATGATACAGTTCGCAGATGAACTAAAAAATAACTAAATAAGGATTCATGAATGGTAATGAAGGGTAAGAAAGGTTTAATTGTAGGTTTAGCAAATAATAAGTCAATAGCTTATGGAATAGCACAAGCTTGTGCAGCTCAAGGTGCTGAAATGGCATTTACATTTTTAAATGATGCTCTTAAAAAAAGAGTTGAACCTATAGCAGAAGAATTTGGTAGCTCAAACGTATATGAGCTTGACGTATCAAACGAAGAGCATATGGCTGGTATCGCAGATAAAATCAAAGCTGATATGGGTGAGATAGATTTTGTTGTTCACTCTGTTGCTTTTGCTCCAAAAGAAGCCCTAAGTGAAGACTTTATGAAAACTACTAAAAGTGCATTTAATATTGCAATGGAGATTTCTGTATATTCACTTATTGATTTAACTAATCGTTTAGAGAGTGTTTTAAGTAAAAATGCATCTGTTCTTACTTTATCTTATTTAGGTGGACCTCAATATATTGCTAACTATAATGTAATGGGTGTAGCAAAAGCAGCACTTGAATCTACGGTTAGATATATGGCAGTTGAACTTGGTCGTAAAGGTCAAAGAGTAAACGCTATAAGTGCAGGTCCTATAAAAACTTTAGCAGCAGCGGGTATTGGTGATTTTAAACAGATTCTTAACTGGAATGAAACAAATGCACCTTTAAAAAGAAATGTAACTATTGAAGAGGTTGGAAACTCTGCTATGTATCTTCTTAGTGATTTAGCTTCAGGTGTTTCTGGTGAGGTTCATTATGTAGATAGCGGTTATAACATAATGGGTATGGCTGCAGTAGAAAAAACCGAAACAGGAAAAACAGTTCTTTGTTGGGATCAAAAATAATTACACCCCAGCTACTTCTTTATAAATCAAAAAACTGATTAA
>JAPHSI010000197.1 GCA_026193155.1 Sulfurimonadaceae bacterium
ATGTCCTTATGGACCTGCGGGTTGTGCCGATCCAAAATACGTCACTAAATAATTAGGTTTCAATCTAACATATGGAAAAACTCCATATGTTATGAGAATAATTTATATATATAAGCATCTATTATAAGGTAGTAAATTCACTCCTTTATTGTCCTTATAAACAACAACTAGATGCTTTTATATGTAAATAACATTACAAATAATGAAGGAAATAAAATGAAAAATGAACAAATTAAAAAGATATTACTGCCATTGTTGGTATTTGTATTAATAATTCAAGTTTGGTCAGGGATATCTACAATAGTAGAAGATTTTCCTACACCAAGTAATACTTATGTAGCAGCATTTGGGGGTGTTACAAGTGATGGTGATGAATTGGTAGGTGTATTAACTGACCCATTTTATGTAGAAAATCAAGATGACAAAGGCTTATTTTGGCAAATACTAGAGTCTTTAAAAAGAGTATTTTCAGGTTTTATTTTAGCAATACTTGTAGGTGTTCCTCTTGGTTTACTTATAGGTATGAGTAAAAACGCACAGTACGCATTTGATCCGTTTATTCAGATATTTAAACCGGTATCACCACTTGCTTGGTTGCCTCTGCTTTTGTTTATATTCCAAGATATAAATATGACTGCAATCTCGACTATTTTTATAACATCAATCTGGCCAATCATAATAAATACGGCTTTAGGTGTTAAAAGTGTAAGTGAAGATTATATGAATGTAGCTAAGGTACTTAGGTTTTCTCCTCTTGAGAAAATAGTACAAATAATTTTACCTGTATCGGTTCCTTATATATTTACGGGGATGAGATTATCTCTTGGTATTGCATGGTTAGTTATCGTAGCAGCTGAGATGTTGACAGGTGGTATCGGTATTGGCTTTTGGATTTGGGATGAATACAACAACCTCAACTACTATAACATCATCATAGGTATCATTATGGTAGGTCTAATCGGTTATTTACTAGACCTTATGATGGGGAAAATTGCAAATTATTTTGATTATACAAAGAAAGGTAGAGCGTAATGAATGATAAATTTTTAAGTCTGCAAAATATTGAGAAAAAGTTCCCTATACCGGGAAAAGAGGATTATGTTGCGGTAACAGACGTTAACTTGGAGATAAAGAAAAATGAAATTATCTCAATAATAGGTCATAGTGGATGTGGAAAAAGTACGCTACTAAATATGATTTCAGGTCTGGATGCACAAACAGACGGTACGATATTATTAGAAAATAAACATGTACAAGGTCCAGGACCTGAGCGTGCAGTAGTTTTTCAAAACCACTCTCTTTTACCTTGGCTTAGTGTGTATCAAAATATAGAGATGGCTGTGAAAAAAGTAATGCCGGAGCTGAGTTCAGCCGAGCTAAGAGAGAGAGTAGAAAAATTTGTATCTATGGTAAATCTTGATCATGCTAAAGATAAACTACCAAATGAAATAAGCGGTGGTATGAAACAGCGTGTAGGTATTGCAAGGGCTTTATCTATAAAACCTAAAGTCCTTCTAATGGATGAGCCCTTTGGTGCACTTGATTCTCTGACTCGTGCGAATTTACAAGAACATCTGATGAGAATTCAACAAAATGTTAAAAATACGGTTATAATTATTACTCACGATATTGATGAAGCCGTACTTCTTAGTGACAGGGTTATTATGATGACAAACGGTCCTGAAGCCACCATAGGTGAAATTTTAGAAGTTAATTTGGAACGTCCTAGAGACAGAGTTTCACTTCAAAGTGATCCTGAATATATCAGATGTCGTGAAGCTATTTTAAGCTTCTTATATGAGAAGTTTGCAAAAGATGATGAATAGAAAAAGGAAATACTGTGCAAGAATTTATGAGCACATACAATAAAAATGTAAAAGATATAGAAAACTTCCTAATTGAAACAGTTTTTAATCTTGGGAATCTTGAAGAAAGACAAAATGAAAATTTTAAAAAAGTTTTTAAAGTTTTCCCGTCTTTAGAGCTAATTTATACTTGTGATGAAGATACAATGCTTCAGACATCTGAAAATATATATAGAAATAAAACTTCCAAAACAGCTATGGGAAGAAACAGAGACTATCTTCTGAGTAAACTTGAATTTAATGACAGTAATCTTGCCATTACAAAACCATATATAAGCAGTGCTACAGGTGATACATGTATAACAGTAGCTAAAAAAGAGGATGGAGGTATATTTTTTTTAGACTTTAACATATCAATGTTGCTACAAAGACTTGGACTTATAGAGATACACAGTGGATTTAATTTTGTAAGTAAAAGTTTTTATTTTCTCACTGCGAATATTATGATGATATTGGCACTCTTTACTATTGGATATTCTGTTTATGAATTTGGTCATTCACTATTATTTAAGGGTGAACTATCTATTGAAGCTATATTCAAACCTGTAATTGCCTTAACATTAGGACTTGCAATATTTGATTTGGCAAAAACAGTCTTTGCCCAAGAAGTTGTATTTAAAAGTTATTCAAAAAATTCAACTGAAGAGTATAAGGTCTTAACAAAGTTCTCAATTACAATTATTATAGCACTACTTATAGAATCTCTTATGGTTGTATTTAAAATTGCTATTGATGATTACTCACATATGATTCATGCTTTTTATCTCATAAGCGGTGTATCAGTTTTAATATTGACACTTGGGATGTTTATATACTTTACTAAAAAGAAAGCTATAAATGAATAATAACAATATAAAAACATCAGGTTTTTCACTTGCTAAAGGTAAAAACTTAACCGGTGATGATTTTTATGATGTTAAAACCATTGGAAATTTAACTATAGGTATAGTGTGTGACGGTGTAGGAAGTGCAGATGCGGGAGCTGAGGCTGCAAAGAGAGTTACAACTTATCTTATGAATAATTTTAAAATACGTCCAAAGAGTTGGAGTATAGAAAAGTCTATTAAAAGCTTCACAAAATCTATAAACTCTATTCTCTACGAAGAGTCAATACTAAACTATGAAAGAGCAGAACTCGTAACAACTTTGACTATAGTAGTGATTGAAGGAAATAAACTTTACGGTGCTAATGTCGGTGATTCAAGAGTGTATCTATATAGAGACAATACTATAAATCAACTCTCATTTGATCACTCTATGAATGAGGTTGGATATGAAAATGTCTTAGTACAAGCTATAGGGATAGACAAAGAAGTTGAACCGTATTATTTTGAAAATATAATTCAAAAAGATGATAAAATCTTACTTTGCAGTGACGGACTATATAGTATTATGAGCGACAATAGACTTGAAAATGGTATATCACTTGGAGCTTCCTCCTTAGTTAAAAAAGCCTCTAAACTTGTAGAAGACAATCTTGCAGATGACACTACGGCTGTAGTCATAGAAATAACACAAACAAGTCAAATAGAAGAGTTAAAGCATGAGAGAGTTGAGATTCCAAAATCACTGAGTGTTAAACAAACTATTGATGGATATACTCTTGAAAAATCACTTATTCAAAATGAGCGTACATGGCTGTGTTCTAAAAAGAACAAACAATACGTACTTAAATTTGCTCCTACTGAAGCAATTGAAGATGAAAGAATTTTAGATCTATTTGTTAAAGAAGCTTGGAATGCTAAAAGACTAAAAGCAGACTTTTTTCCTAAAGCCGTTATACCTAAAAACAGAAGTGCACGCTATTATGTGATGCAACTCTTTGATGGTGAAGATTTAGATTCATATCTATCAAATAAATCACTAACTATAGATGATGGTGTTGAACTTGCATCTACACTTTTAAATATGTTACAGTATTTACTGAAATTTGATTTAGTACATGGTGATATTAAGCCTCATAATATAATGATTTCAAAAGATGAAAAAGAAAACTTGAAATTTAAGATAATCGATTTTGGAAGCATAACCGAGATTTTTTCTAAAAATACAAGAGCCGGAACTCCAAGCTTCTTATCACCTGAGAGATTCAGAGATGAGTCTATAAGTGAGACAAGTGAAATATTTGCCATTGGCGTTACACTTTATTTAGCTCTTACAGGCAAGTATCCTTACGGCGAAATAGAACCTTTTCAAAACCCAAACTTTAAAGAAGCAAAAAAACCAAGTAAGTACAATAAAAATATACCCCTATGGCTTGAGAGCATAATACTACGTTCTATCTCCATAGATAAAGATGCAAGGTATCAGAACTACTCTGAGATGGTTTATGAACTATCCAACCCACAAAAAGTAAAACCATATTTTTCTAAAAACACACCTTTGATTGAGCGTGAACCTGTTTTATTTTATAGAGTCGGGTTTACAATAATGACTATCATAAACTTCATACTTATTGTTTTATTAGTTAAATAATTTCTATATAATGTCTTTTTTATTTAAAGGATATAAACTAATGTCAAACTTTGTAAAATTTCAATGTAATTTAGATACTTTTATAGATGATTTAAACAATATACTAGATGCAAACAATAAACAAATAGATTCACTTTTAAAACAGGAAAACAAAATTTACGCTTCATTTGTGAAACCTATGCAGATTATGGATGAAAAACTAGAACTTTTTTTTACACCCCTTTCACATCTAAACTCTGTAAATAATTCAGACGAGACTCAAAAAGTATATAGTGATTCACTACCTATCATAACTGAGTACTCTACAAATATTTCTCAAAACTTAGATATTTATAACGCTTATAAAGAGATTTTTGAAAATGAAAAAAACTCTCTTAACCATGAACAAAACAGAGTGTTAGAATTAAATATACAAGGCTTTGAACTTAGCGGTGCACATCTGGATGATGAGACAAAAAAAAGACTTGCAGAGATTAATCTTAAAAAGAGTGAACTTCAAAATGATTTTTCACAAAACCTTCTTAATGCAACAAATGCATATGAAAAAATAATAACTGATGAAAAAGATGTAGAGGGCATCCCGCAAAGTGATTTAGATAATGCTAGATTTGAAGAAGACGGTAAGACAAAGTACCGTTTTACACTTCAGATGCCATCATATATATCGTATATGACTTACGGTCCAAATAGAGATATCCGTCAGGAGATTTATAAGGCTTACGTATCACGTGCACCTGAGAATACAGAAATAATAGATGAGCTATTAGCACTTCGCCATGAAATGAGTAATCTTTTAGGGTTTGAAAACTACTCTGAATATTCACTTGCATCTAAGATGGCAGATTCTACAGATAGTGTACTAAATTTTTTAAATAAACTTCTCAAAAACTCAAAAGCTCAAGCAAAAGAGGAACTAAAAGAGCTTCAAGCTATGAGTGAAGTAAATTTGGAGAGTTACGATACTGCTTTTTATAGTGAAAAACTAAAAAAGAAAAAATATGCAATTGATGAAGAGGAGTTTCGTCCATATTTTGAGCAAAAAAGTGTTGTAGATGGGATGTTTGAATTTTTAAACAAACTATTTGGAATTGAGTTTAAAAAGGTAGATGAGAAACTATGGGATGAAAAAGCCACTTCTTATGATTTGTATGTAGACAATCAGCTTCGTTCACGCCTATATTTTGATTTAGAAGCTAGAAAGTCTAAACGTGGCGGTGCTTGGATGCATAACTATCAAACACATTCTACAGATGAAAAAGGTGATAAAAAATTAGCATCTGCATTTTTGGTTTGTAACTTTCCTGCATCAACAAAAGATTCACCTTCACTATTGAGACACGATGATGTAGTGACTTTATTTCATGAGATGGGACATGCTATCCATCATGTTTTATCAAACGTTAAAGAGAGTGAAGTTAGTGGAGTTAACGGTGTTGAATGGGATGCTGTTGAGTTTCCGTCTCAATTTTTAGAAAATTTTGCATATGAACCTAATGTATTAAAAATGTTTGCAAAACACTATAAAACAAATGAGACAATCCCTGATGAGATGATTCGTAAACTTGTAGATTCTAAAAACTTTATGTCAGCTTCGGGAATGCTCAGACAGCTGGAATTTTCAATATTTGATTTTAAACTGCACACAAAAGTATATAAGGGTGATGAAGTACATAACCTATTAAATAGCATCAGAGAAGAGACCGCTCTTATAAAGACTCCATCTTATAACAAGTTTCAAAACGGATTTGCACATATTTTTGCAGGTGGATATGCTGCTGGTTATTACTCTTATAAATGGGCTGAAGTTTTAAGTGCAGATGCCTTTTTTAGAGTTGTGGATGAGGGCATTTTTGATTCAAGTACGGCTAAAAACTATTTAGATATAGTACTAGATGGTGGAGGTGCTAAAAGCATGGGTGATTATTTCAAAGAACTTATGGGCAGGGATGCAGATACGGACAGTCTTTTAAGGCTAAACGGGATTAAATAGTGAAGATATTATCTTTACTATTTTTTTTATTAAATATTTTATATGGAGAAACTAAATTGAAAATAGCTACATATAATGTTGAAGCTTTATTTGATTTAGAAAAAAAAGGTTACAAATATAAAGAGTACAAACCCTATGGAAAGTCTCTATGGAATAAAAAAAATTACAATATAAAACTTAATAATATTGCGCGTGTTATTAAAGATATAGATGCAGATATTATTGCCCTGCAAGAGATTCATTCTCTAAATGCTCTAAAAGATTTACGTTTTAAACTTAAACAAAAAGGACTTTATTATAAGTACTATAAAATAGCAGATAAAAAGGATTCAGCAATTAAAGTCGCCGTTCTAAGTAAAATTCCGTTTATTTATTCTAAAGAAGTAAAAGTTACGTCTACATATAAGTATAGAAATATACAAGAGTTAAAATTTAAAGTCGGAAAAAATAACTTCTATTTGTTTAATAACCACTGGAAAGCTAAAAGTGGACCAGAGAGTATGCGTATGGTATCTGCTAAGAAACTTAGAGATCGAATAGAAGAGATTGGATATGATAAAAATATAATCTTAGTCGGTGATTTCAATTCACATTATGAAGAAAATATACTGTTTTTAAAAAATAGAAGACATAATGATACAAATGGTCGTACGGGTATTAATGATATTTTAAGAACAAAATACCAAACAAAAAAAGCTAAAGACACAAAATATAAAAAAGACAGTTTTTATAACTTGTGGTACGACGCAGAAGAACAAGATAGGTACAGTTATATATTTAGAGGGAACAAAGAAGCCTTGGACAACATATTAGTTTCACAATCTATATTAGATAAAAAAAATATGTACTATAAAGATTCATCTATAAGAAATATCTCTAAAGATTATATGATGTATAAAGGAAAATATCCATATAGATGGAGTATATCAAAAGCAAGAACACCTAAACATAAAGGTAAAGGTTATTCAGACCACTTACCTGTTATAGCAACATTTATTTTTAACTAAGACACCAATCTATTGCTTGTTTATTATGAGACAAAAGATAGTTGTTTGCTTGTGAAAATGGTTTAGAACCAAAGAAACCCCTATATGATGATAAAGGAGACGGGTGTGGTGCTTTTAAAACCAAATGTTTAGATTTATCTATCATCTTCTCTTTCATTTGAGCAGGTCTTCCCCACAATATAAATACAACATTTTCTAAATTATCACTTATAGCTTTTATAGTTGCATCTGTAAAATTTTCCCAACCCATACCTTGATGTGAGTTTGCTTGTGAAGCTCTTACGGATAAAACAGCATTTAAAAGAACTACCCCTTGATTTGCCCATGATTGAAGGTTACCACTTGTTGGATAGTTACAACCTATATCATCTACAAGTTCAGTAAATATATTTTTTAATGATGGTGGAAA
>JAPHSI010000107.1 GCA_026193155.1 Sulfurimonadaceae bacterium
GCTAAAGATATTTTCTTTAGAGTAAAACAAGCCTATGCAAACCATGAAAAGGTTGATGTAAGTTTGTTATTTTCAAAACAAAAGCTAAATCAATTAAAGTCCTACCAAAAAGGAGGATCAAGTATTGAGCTTGAAAATATAGACTTCTATATAGAGCTTGGTGAAATACTAGGCTTTAAAACAACAGATGCACAAAAACTAAAAAACTCTATTTTACTTATAAATGATAATGCCCATACTAATTTCAATATAACTAAACGCCTAAAACTTATAAATAAAGAACAAAAAACAAAAGCTGTAAGGTCTCATCTTTTTTGGGATATCGAAAATTTTTCATCTATCTCTTCAATATTTACCGATATCATAGAACCATATAACATAAGAGATACAAACATTTATATGGCGGCAAATCCAGACTCGCTTTACTTAAAAAAAGCAGAATGGGAAGCAAATCTATACGACTATGGAAAAACACTAGATTCATTTAACTTTATAAAATGTGAACATGGAAAAGATGTGGCAGATGATGTACTTTTAAACAAATTTAAAAAAATAAATACTAAAAACACAAACGTCTTTATACTGACTTTTGACAGGGAGTTAAAAGAGCGTTTTACAGAGATTGCAGACAAAAGCTGCAACCTCTATATAATGGGTAAAAGTTAAGAAGTAGTCAACTCTTTTTTAAGCGCTTCCACATTTACTTTATTTTTATCACTTTGAACAAGTGGCAAAGATTTTTTATAGATGATTTTTCCAGGCAACATATATGAAGCGAGATGCTTTTTAAGCTCAAAGAGCATCTCTTTTGGAGCTATCTCACTTTTTGCAGAGTAGACTAAGACTATCTCCTCTTCTATCTCTTCATTTTTTATAGAAAAGACGACACATCTGTCCACTAAAGGGATATTTTTTGATACTACCGATTCTACTTCAAGCGGTGATACTCTAAAACCTCTTGTTTTTATCATATCATCATGACGAGATACAAAGTAAAAATAACCCTCTTCATCTTTATATACATAATCACCCGAAGCTACTACTATCTCATCTGTAAGTTGTCCCTCTAAATTGATAACATCTTTTAAGATCTGAATCGATTTAAATCTCTCGGCATTCTCCTCAGGGGCATTCCAAAAACCTTTGTAGATATATCCGCCTCTATGAATAAGCTCACCTACTTCACGAGGTGCACACTCTTTGCCGTCTTCATTTATAACGTATAGTTCAACATCAGGTATAGCCTTACCTATCGAATCAGGTCTTATCTCTATCTGGCTCGGGTCGAGATAAGTTGAGCGGAAAGCTTCAGTAAGACCGTGCATAGAGTAAAACTTGGCATTAACAAATGTTCTTTTACAATCGCTTATCATCTTTTTAGTTACGTTTCCGCCAGATGAAGTTATAGTTTTTACATTTTCCAACAGTTCAGAACTTGGAGTTCTGCCCATATCTTCATCAAATATTTGAGTAATATTTATAGGCATAAGTGGTAAAACAGTTACTTTGTCATCTATAATATGATTAAAAAAATCATCCGGAAGTATAAAGCGGTGAAGTGCCAAAGTCGCACGTCTGTAAAGTGAACAGAAAATCTGATTTAGTCCATAGTCAAGATTAAAGATTAAAAGTCCGCTTATTACATCATCTTCGTTTATGTTTAAATACTTTGTAACTACACGTGCAGAGTCTATCAGGTTTTTGTGTGATAAAACAATACCTTTTGGAGTACCGCTAAGTCCAAACGAGTAAGTTATAACGGCATTGTCATGCCCGTTTATATCGCAAGTATATGGTTTATTGTAGTATTTATAAATCTCATTAAATGACGGTATATCAGATGCAGTTGTCTCATAAGATATAATCTGCCCTTCAAAGTTAATCTCTTCTATGTTTTCTAACTTCAATTTATCGGTAATTATACATTTGATATCACAGTCGTTTATTATATACTCAACTTGTTCAGGCTTTAAAAGTTTGGTAAGAGGTACAAGTACATAATCAGTCGATAAAATTGCGAGTATAGCTATAACCTGCTCAATTCCCTTGTTAGAGTATATACCTATGCGTGAGCCTTTTGGTAAATCGAGTTCACTAAGATAATATGCAACTTGATTCACTTTAGAAAAAAGTTCCACGTAACTTAGACTTGCATCTTTAAAAACTAAAGCTGTTTTATCAGCGTGTGTACGAGCAGAATCTTCTATAAGTGTTCTTATACAGTTAATCGACATTACTTATCCTTTGTTTGCAAGTGTCCAAATATCGTAGTTTTTATCCATTACGACAGTCGGATTATGCTCTGAGTTTAAAATCTTTTTGTAAAAAAACGAAATGATGTCAGCCGCCTCTCTATCACTTAAAACCTTTGTAATACCACCAGTTAAAACTATTGAATTTATAGACAATAGTTTCAAGTTTACATACGCTTGTTTATAGTGGCTCATCTTAGTAAGTACCAAAAATATTGCTAATTGCATTAAAACTTTGAGTGCTTTTTCGCTTGATTCTTCAAAGATGTTTTCAGTTACTTTGAGATGCGTTAGTAGCTCGTATGTAAACTCATTGTTTTGAGCTGCAAATATCAAAGACTCTTTAGACTTGTAAACACCAAGTTTTTTAAACACAAGTCTGTCATACTCGTTCTCAGTTACTATGTTCTCATCCACCAAATCTTTTGAGTAGTGAATATCCGTAGTAGCCCCACCGATATCTATCAAAATAAACGGATCGACCACTGAAAAATTCGCGTCTATAAGTGGCAAAGTTTTATTTACTATATAAGGTGTTGAGTATATCTGATTAGCCGTAATGTCATAAAGAGATTTTATATCCTCTTTACCCTCGATATCTGCTTGGTAAAGATTGGTAAGGTACTCTTTTAGATGCTCTTCTATAATGTGAAGCTTATTATCTATGATGTTTGGCAGGACTACTAGATGCTCTATATTCTTTGCTAAGTTATCTGCCTCTTTCTCACTTCCTACATAAACTATGTTTGAGTAGTTTAGATTATTTAGGTAGTTATATAAAGGCTCACCGAAAATTCCAGTTTTTGAGTCGATGCCTCCTACAATAATAACTACATCTATCAAGTCACTCGGAACCGAATACTCCTCTATATTTTGATAAAGAACAGTCTCGATGATGTTTATACCTGAGTTAAAAGCGATGTTTTTTGCATACTTAAGAGAGTATGATTCACTAAGACCTATTATAAGTGTACTTAATCCACCGTTTGCAGATGAGCAGATATATACATCTTCCTTATCATAGCCTTTAATTACATCTGCACATTTATGCGTTAAATCATCATGAATATCTTTGTTGAAATCACGAAAATGCTGCTCAATGCTACTAGGAGTTGCAACCTTAAAATATGTACTTCCTATGTCTATTAAAAGTTTATTCTGACTCATTGCATGATCCCTATATCGTGGATAATATCGTTAACTATACTTGTAGTATCTTTTGTTAAATCACATTTTGATTTTTCATACTCAAAACACTTATCTGGAATAGGAACATTCC
>JAPHSI010000231.1 GCA_026193155.1 Sulfurimonadaceae bacterium
TGTTGCAGTAAAAAATTTGTCAGAAATTGCAAAAGAAAAAAATATAAACTTAATTCATATATCAACTGATTATGTATTTGATGGTAAAAACTATAAGCCATATACGGAAGATGATATTGTAAATCCAAATAGTGTTTATGGAAAAACTAAGTTAGACGGTGAAAATGCTATGCTAGAGATAAATCCTAGTAACTCCATAATTATAAGAACATCTTGGGTATATAGCACTTATGGCGCTAACTTTGTAAAAACAATGCTTCGTTTAGGTAAAGATAAAGATGAACTTGGTGTAATTTTTGATCAAGTTGGGACTCCTACATATGCAAGAGATCTTGCACGTATAATTCTAGAGATACTTCCGAAAATAGATAATGATCAAGTAGAAGTTTATCACTTTTCAAATGAGGGTGTACTTTCTTGGTATGACTTTGCAAAAGAGATTATGCGTATGGCAAAGCTTGAATGTAAAATCAACCCAATTGAGACTAAGGAATATCCAACTCCGGCAACAAGACCACACTATAGTCTATTAAATAAATCAAAAATCAAAAATACATTTAAAATAGATGTTCCATACTGGAAAGATTCTTTAGATAAATGTTTAAGAAAAATGGGAGAAAGAAACTAATGAAATCAATATTATTAACAGGAACAGCTGGATTTATAGGCAGTAACTTTGTGCCTTATTTTTTAGAAAAATATCCAGAATATAATCTAATCAACTTAGATCTTTTAACATATGCAGGAAGTTTAGATAACTTAAAAGAGTGTGAAGGAAATCCTAGATATAAATTTATAAAAGGTGATATTTGTAATCGTGAACTAGTAGAGTTTATATTTAGCGAGTATGATATTCAAGGCGTTATTCATTTTGCGGCAGAATCACATGTAGATAACTCAATAAAAAATCCGGGTGTATTTATAGAGACAAATGTAAATGGAACTTTTACACTTATTGATGTTGCATATAAATACTGGATGGATAAACCATTTACATATAAAGAAAAATATAACAATTGTAGATTTCACCATATCTCAACAGATGAAGTATATGGAACACTAAGTGATAATCCTAAAGATTTATTTACTGAAGAGACACCATATGCTCCAAACTCTCCATACTCTGCATCTAAAGCAAGTAGTGATATGGTAGTAAGAAGTTATCAAGAGACATACGGATTAAATACTGTTATAACAAATTGTTCAAACAACTACGGCCCTAAACAACATGATGAAAAATTAATTCCTACTATTATACGTAAAGCATTAGCAAGTGAACCTATCCCAATTTATGGTGATGGTAAAAATATTCGTGATTGGTTGTATGTACTTGACCACTGTAAAGGTATTGACTTAGTTTACCATACTGGTAAAGAAGCTAATGTATATAATATAGGTGGTAGAAATGAGAGAACGAATCTTCAAATAGTTGATAGAATTTGTACTATTTTAGATGAAAAAGTACCAAAAGAAAAAAGCTATAAAGAACTTATAACATTTGTAGAAGATCGAGCAGGACATGACAGACGTTATGCAATAGATGCAACAAAGCTAGAGAATGAACTTGGCTGGAAGGCTGATGAAAACTTTGATAGTGGTATTGTTAAGACTATTGACTGGTATTTAGAAAAATATGCTATTTAACAGTTATGAGTTTATATTTTTATTTTTATGATCGTGTACATATGACAGCAAGTGCAGGTAATAAATTACTTCAAGAGTTATTTATTCAAGTTAAAGATATTGAATCTGAATAATTTTTTTTATTCCTTTAGTTAGTAGTTAAAAGTTATTTCGGTAAAATTATGATTATTTTAATCATATAAAGAGAAAACAAGGTAGTTAAATGAAAGTATTATTATTAGCCGGTGGATTTGGAACTCGTCTTTCTGAAGAAACGGATATCCGTCCAAAACCAATGGTAGAAATTGGTGGGAAGCCGATATTATGGCATATTATGAAAATATATTCTTCTTATGGATTTAATGAGTTTGTGGTTTTACTTGGATACAAGGGCTATTATATAAAAGAGTATTTTGCTAATTATTTTCTTCATCAAAGTGATGTTACAATAGATATGACAACTGGTGGAATGGAAGTACATAATAACTCTGCTGAACCTTGGAAAATAACTCTTTTAGATACAGGTCTTGATACTATGACAGGTGGAAGAGTAAAAAAAGCTCAAGAATTTGTTGGTAATGAGCCATTTATGCTTACTTACGGTGATGGTGTAAGTGATATAGATGTAGAAGCATTAGTTAAGTTCCATAAATCACATGGAAAAGCTATGACAATGACCTCTGCTCAGCCAGATGCAAGGTTTGGTGCACTAAATATTGAAAATAATAATCAAGTAACTAGCTTTCAAGAAAAACCTAGAGGCGAAGGTGGTTGGATAAATGCGGGATTTTTTGTATGTGAGCCAAAGGTATTTGACTATATCTGTGATGGAGATAGTACAATATTTGAACAAGCTCCACTTCAAAATTTAGCAAAAGATGGTGAGATATTTACATATAAACATAATGGGTTTTGGAAACCTATGGATACTTTAAGAGACAAGCAACAATTACAAAATATGTGGGAATCAAAAAAAGCCCCATGGAAAAGTTGGTAATGCATAACTTATTTTCTGGAATATACAATAATAAAACTGTACTAGTTACAGGGCATACGGGTTTTAAAGGCTCTTGGCTTGTTTATTGGCTTAAAGAGATGGGGGCAAATGTTGTTGGTTATTCATTGGAAGCTCCAACAAATCCAAATCATATTGAACTTTTAGATCTAGATATTGTTTCTGTTATTGGAGATATAAGAGATCTAGAAAAATTAAATGAAACATTTCAAAGATACAGACCTGAAATAGTATTTCATCTAGCTGCTCAACCACTAGTTAGGTTGTCGTATGAAAATCCTATAGAAACATATGAAACTAACGTAATGGGAACGCTTAAAGTTTTTGAAGCATGTAAAAAAGCAGATGTAAAAGCTATCGTGAATATAACAAGTGATAAAGCATATGATAATAAAGAATGGATATGGGGTTATAGAGAAAATGACCCTATGGGTGGTTATGATCCGTATAGCTCATCTAAAGGGTGTGCAGACCTATTAGCAAACTCTTATAGAAACTCATATTTTAATATTAAAGACTATAAAAAAACTCACAACACTCTTTTAGCATCTTGTAGAGCAGGAAACGTTATTGGTGGTGGCGACTGGGCAAAAGACAGACTTATTACAGATATTATGCTCTCAGTTTCTGAGGAAAAAAAAGTAAGTATAAGAAATCCATATGCGACTAGACCATGGCAACATGTACTAGAACCATTAAGTGGATACCTTCATGTAGGACAAAAGCTTTTACAAGAGAAAAAAGAGTTTGGTGAGGCTTGGAATTTTGGACCTAGTGATGAGGGCAGTATAACTGTAGAAAAAGTTGTACAAAATGTCAAAAAGCATTGGGATAAAATAGATTATGAAGTTAATCGTGATTCAAACCAGCTTCATGAAGCAAATCTATTAAAGTTAGATTGTTCAAAAGCTCATATAGTGCTAAAATGGAAAGATGTATGGGATAGTAAAACTACTTTTGAAAAAACAGTTAAATGGTACAAAGCATATTATGAAGATGTCAATGTACTTACAAAAGAAGATCTTCAAAGTTATGTAGCTGATGCAAAAAATAAAAAGTTGGAATGGACTATTTAATGAATATAGTTGATACATTTATACCTGAGCTTAAAATATTAGAACCAAGAATATTTGAGGATATTAGAGGTAAGTTCATAAAAACTTTTAATAATGATTTTTTTGAAAAAAACAGTTTAAATATCAATATAGAAGAAACTTATTACTCTATATCACATAAGGATGTAATAAGAGGTATGCATTTTCAAACACCTCCCTATGACCATATTAAACTAGTATATGTACCGCATGGAAAAATAATAGATGTTGTTTTAGATATTAGAAAGAACTCTCCAACATATGGCAAGTGTTTTTCAATAGAACTCTCAAGCAACAATGCTAAGGTACTTATAATTCCAAAAGGTTTAGCTCATGGATTTAAATCCTTAGAAGACAATACAAATGTAACTTATATGCAAACAAGTGGTTATGCTCCAGATAATGATGGTGGAATAAAATATGATTCATTTGATTTTGATTGGGATAGTGAAGCTCCAAAGCTATCAGATAGAGATCAGTCATTTCCAGCTTTAAAAGAGTTTGAATCTCCATTTGTTTTTGGAGAGGATCTATGAAAATATTAATTAGCGGGGCTACGGGTTTTATTGGACAAAACTTGATTAAGTCGTTATTGTCTAAAAACTATGATATTTATTGTATTGTGAGAGAAAATAGTGATCTTTCAACACTTGATCCAAGAGTATCAATATTTAAATATGATGAAAAAATAGATTCTCTTGTAGATTTTTTTAAAAAAGAAAAGTTTGATGGAGTGATCCATTTAGCATCGTTATTCTTAGCTAGTCATAGTAAAACTAACATATCTGACCTTATTATATCTAATATCAAATTTGGGACTGAACTTTTAGAGGGATGTAAAGAATCGAGTGTAAAATGGTTTATAAATACAGGAACATTTTGGCAAAATTATGAAAATAGTAACTATAATCCTGTAAACTTATATGCAGCAACTAAAGAAGCATTTGAAGATATTGCAAAATATTATGCTGAAACATCAGAGTTGATATTTACAACTATTAAGTTAAACGATACATTTGGACCGGGTGATACTAGAAGTAAAGTCTTTAACTTATGGAATAAGGTTTCAAAAACACAAGAAGTATTACAAATGTCACCGGGTGAGCAGATAATTGATATAAGCTATATCGAGGATGTAGTGTCTGCATATAAAATACTTATTGGACATTTAGACTCAGATAAAAAAGAAGAGTTCCAAAACAAAGAATTTGTCGTAACAAATAGTGAGAAGATGAGTTTAAAAGATCTTTCAAAAGTTTATGAAGAAGTTACTGGTGCAAAGTTAAACATAATCTGGGGTGGAAGAGAATACAGAGAAAGAGAAGTTATGTCTCCATATGATAAAGGCACTGTGGTTCCTGGATGGAGACAACAATATAGATTAAAAGAAGCAATAAAAAAAACAATCGGAGAAAATTAAAGTGACACAAGAAGAGCAATTAAAACAAGAGATATTACAAAAGACCAAAGAATATTACGAACTTGTACATAAACCAACTCAAGAAAAAGAGTTTGTTGATGGTAAGAGTAGAGTTAATTATGCAGGAAGAGTATTTGATGAAACAGAGATGCAATACCTTGTAGATAGTTCACTGGATTTCTGGCTTACTTATGGTGATTATAGTAAAAAGTTTGAAACTGATCTAGCAAATTATCTTGGTGTTAGATGGGCTTTTTTAGTTAACTCTGGAAGTAGTGCAAACCTTCTTGCTTTTTATGCTTTAACTTCTCCTTTATTAGAAGACAGACAGGTAAAAAGGGGAGATGAAGTTATAACTGTGGCAGCAGGCTTCCCTACAACTGTAGCTCCTATTGTACAGTATGGAGCGGTACCGGTATTTGTAGATATGGAATTAACTCATGCGAATATAGACGTAGATGAGTTAGAAAAAGCACTAAGCAACAAAACAAAAGCTGTTATGATAGCTCATACCTTGGGAAATCCATTTAATATCAGAGTTATAAAAGAGTTCTGTGATAAAAATAATCTTTGGCTGATAGAAGATAACTGTGATGCACTTGGTTCAACTTATGAAGGAAAACCAACGGGAACTTGGGGTGACATAGGTACAAGTTCTTTTTATCCACCGCATCATATGACCATGGGTGAAGGTGGTGCAACATATACAGATAATCCACTTCTAAAAAAGATAATGCTTTCTATGAGAGACTGGGGAAGAGATTGTTGGTGTGAAAGTGGTGTTGATAATACATGTGGATGTAGATTTACGCAAAGCTTTGGAACACTACCTAAAGGGTATGATCATAAGTATGTATACTCTCACTTTGGGTTTAATTTAAAAGTGTCTGACATGCAAGCGGCCGTAGGTGTTGCACAGCTTGAAAAGTTTCCATCTTTTGTAGAAAAAAGAAAAGAGAATCAAAAGAAATTATACAATGGTTTAAAAGAGTTAGACCAACTTCAGTTAGTTGAAACACAACCAAATTCTGATCCTAGTTGGTTCGGATTTATGATGACATTGACTGATAAGGCAAATTTTTCAAGAAATGAAATAGTAGAGTTCCTAGAAGCTAACAATATACAAACAAGAAATCTTTTTGCAGGAAATATGACAAGGCATCCTATGTTTGATCATATGGAGTTAAATAAAGACTATAGAGTAATAGGTCAACTTCCAAATACAGATAAAATTATGAATGATAGTTTCTGGATAGGACTATATCCTGGTATGGGTGACGATGCTATTAACTATATGATTAAAAAAATAAGAGAGTTTATTAAGTAATGTCTAACCCAAAAGTATCTGTTTTAATTCCTGCATATAACTATGGGCATTATATTTCAGAAGCAATTGAAAGTGTTTTGAACCAAACTTATCAAGACTTTGAGCTAATTGTTGTTGATAATAATTCTGAGGATAATACTGTTGAACTAGTGTCTGAATATATGAAAAAAGATTCTAGAGTTAGTATACATGTAAACTTGGAAAATATAGGAATGTATAGAAACTATAACCAAGCATTAGCTTTAGCAAGTGGTGATTATATAAAATTTTTAAACGCTGATGATAAGTTTGAGCCAACACTTTTAGAAAAGTTTGTAAATATATTAAATAAAAATGAGAGTGTAAGTTTAGTAAGTTCAAAAAGACAGTATTTCGGCGATAAAACCGATATCTTAGAGGCAGGTTTTGTAGGTGAACAAAATAAAGAGACAGTACTAGCTAAAGCTTTTAAAGATGGAAATATTATCGGTGAACCTACAACGGTTATGTTTAGAAAAAAACATTTAAATGTTGGTACCTTTAATATAGATTTGAAGATGTTCGCTGACTTTGACATGTGGATTAAATTATTAGAAGTTGGGAATGTATATTTTGTAGATGAAGTGTTGTCATACTTTAGAATACATGAAACACAAGGCACAAAGTATTTGAATAATGAGATAAAAAAAAGTTATATAAATAAGTTTCAGTTTTATAACTATATGGTTAATAAACTTTTGTTTAATGATTTTTTTGATTATAAAATAACTAAAAAATTATTGAAGTTAAATATAAACAGGACAGCAAAAATAGTTGGAAAAAGTGCTAAATATATAAATAAATTTAAAACTTTATATGCTTTTGGTACATACTTAAAATATCTAAGAGGTAGACTTAAGTGAGAAAGATGTCATTGATCTCAATTGCTATGTGTACTTATAATGGTGAGAGGTTTTTAAAAGAACAGCTAGACTCTTTAGTAAATCAGTCATATAAAAATATAGAACTTATTATTTGTGATGATTGTTCTACTGATAATACTGTTAGGATAATTGAAGAGTATATGAAAGAAGATGATAGAATAAAATTTTATCAAAATAAAACAAACTTAGGATTTGTAAAAAACTTTGAGAAAGCAATATCTTTATGTAGTGGAGATTATATAGCATTGGCTGATCAAGATGATATATGGAAGCTTGAGAAGTTGGCTGTATTTATAGAAAACATTAAAGATAACATCTTGATTTATTCAGATGCTGAACTTATAGATGATAATGCTGATAAATTAAATAAACATTTAATAGCTGATAAAAAGAATTTAGTATCTGGAAAATGTAATAAGGCTTTTTTATTTTTTAACTGTGTTTCAGGAAATACGATGATGTTTAAAAAGGAACTTATTGATAAAATTCTTCCAATACCTTCAGAATTTTCTTTTCATGATATATGGATTGCTTTTATATCTTCATCCATTGGCACAATAACTTATACAAATGAGAGTATGATATATTATAGAAGATACTCTGAACAAGTTACTGCTTCTAAGCAAAGAAGTTACCAATCTTTTTTTGATAGATTAAAACAAAAAAAGGAACAGTATAAAAAATCTGCTAGAAGTAGTTTAAATGATTTTAGGTGTTTAGCTAAATTAAATTTTTTAGATTCTGATACAATTAAATTATTAAAGATACTAGTTGATCATTTTGAAAATTATGATAAAGGTTTTTTCAATAAGGAACTTTATGACTTATTGATATTAGATTTGGACTCTTTTTTTGCTATAAAACAACAAAAAAAGCGTAAAAAATATGCTAGAAAAATTTCCTCAAAACTTAAGTTAAATCAACTACTATTCTTTTCGATGTAATGGATATATAATATGTATAAAATAAACAGTATCGATATAAACAAATACAGAAACAACATAAGACTTTTAGCAGTTTTTTTAATAGCATGTGTGGCTTTTAGTATACCATTTGGGTATGAATATTCAAAAAAAATCAACGTTTTAATATTTGTTTTATGGCTGTTTATAGTAAGAATAGAAGATATAAAATATATTTTAAAAAACAAAGTTTTAATAGTATTGTTTTTATTTATAGTATCTCACTATACAACACTATTCTTGAGTGAAGACATATCAAGTGCTCTTTATGAAATAAGACATTTTTGGAGATATATATTTATCCCAATAATTATGTATATGACGATCATAAAAAAAGGAGATATAAAATATATAATTAGTGCTTTTATCATAAGCATGTTTATCAATGAAATCATATCATATTTGATATATTTTGATTTATATCAAACAGAATTTTCTAAAACGAGACAATTCCCTGTAGGGTTTATAAATCATATACAATATAGTGTTTTAGTGGCATTCTCATCTATCTTAATACTGTACCAAGCAAAAGGTATGAAAAATGGAATTGTGAAATATATATATGTAGTATTTTTTATTACAATGACGACAAATTTAGTTATCTCAAGCGGACGTACTGGATATGTAATTTTTTTTGTTAGTTTGATTATTTTGTTGTTTGTATATTATAAATTTACTTGGAAGAATTTTTTACAAATTTTACTTTTTCCAACAATTGTTTTCTTTATAGGGTATAAACTTAATGCCGGGGTAGAAGCTAGGATAAAAGCATCTTTAACAGCTATAGATAAAATTGGAGCAGAGAGTAATTATAATACTAGTTTGGGTACTAGAATTGCATACTATCCACTTACCTATGATATGTTAAGTCAAAAAGAAAACAGTTTTATTTTTGGTGTTGGAATGGGTGATATACAAAAAGAATTGATAAAAAGTATAAAAAGAACGGATTATATTAAAATAGGTCCTTTGAATATTCAGCATGTTCACAGTTCATATTTAACAGCCTACTTAAATGCTGGCATACTAGGACTTATTTTACTGATTTTGTTGTTTTATTATTTATTTAGTATGAAATTTGAAAATAAAGAGTACAAATTTATAAAATATCTATTTTTGTTAAACTTTTCTATAGGAATAATACCAGATATATTATTGACTCAAAAAATCATGATGGTTTATTTTTCAATATTTGTTGCACTTATTTTGGCTCAACAAAAAGCTGAGTACGAAGATAAACTTAAAAAAAAATAAGAAGATGTTTTATAAAATAGTAGCTCTGTTTATATTTGATGTTTAGATATAATTTGCTTTATACATTCTAGGAGAATTAAGAGAATTGAAAAAAATTATAGATCATACCTTTGATAATTTATTCCAAGACATAAGAGAGTATTTTTCGAATTCATCAGATTCTCTTCACAAAGCAAGAAATGAAATTAAAATTGTTAATTATAGTGAGAAGGAATTTGTAATTAAATCTTTTAAAATTCCAACTTTTATGAACAAGATAGTATATACATTTTTTAAAGATTCCAAAGCTAAAAAATCATACGATAACAGTGTTAGAATTATAGATTTTGTACCAAAACCTATAGGGTTTATAGAGTTTACAAAATTTGGTCTTATATATGATAGTTATTTTGTAAGTGAAAATTTTGATTTTGACTTTACAATACGTGAACCATTACTAGATGAAAAATTTTCTGATAAAGAAAATATTTTAAAAAAATTTGTTAAGTTTACCTATGAATTACACGAAAACAATATATTGCATCTTGATTTCTCACCTGGCAATATACTAATAAAAAAAGAAGATGATAATAATTATACTTTCAAAATAGTAGATATTAATAGGATGAAGTTTAAAAAATTAAGCTTAGATGAGAGGCTTAAAGCTTTTGATATGCTTTGGGTTAAAGATGAAGATATGAAAATAATTGCAAAAGAATATGCTAAGCTCTCAGATGCAGATGAGTTGTACTGTATTGATAAAGCGATATATTATTCACAAAAGTTTAAAAATTATAAAAATTTTAAAAAAAGACTAAAAGGTAAAAAAGTTGTTGATTAGTACCTTGTATCATAATATAAACTCAGACAAGTATAGTAATGACTATGAAGTGTTTGAAAAACATTTGGCATATATTAAAAAAAATTTCAATGTAGTATTGCCGGGGGATAAGCTTAAAGGAAAAGATATATGCCTAACATTTGACGATGGTTTTTATAATTTTTATGAGTACGTATACCCATTATTGAAAAAATTTGATTTAAAAGCTATTTTAGCCGTGCCAACAAAATATATTTTAGATAAGACGGAAATAGATAAACGCGAAAGACTTAATATTTTACATGATGAGACGTATAGCAATATAGATAGAGCACCATTTTGTACATATGAAGAACTTTTGGAAATGAGCGACAGTGGGTATGTTAAAATTGCATCCCACTCTCATTCACACGTAAACTTAGAAAAATGTAATAACTTAATTGAAGAATTAGAATTATCAAAAAACTTACTAGAATCAAAGCTTAATATTAACTGCGATACATTTATTTTTCCATTTGGAAAATATAATGATGAGGTTGTAAATGAAGCGAAAAAAAGATACAAATATCTTTTTAGAATTGGTAATGGAATAAATAAAAACTTTGGTGGCATCAAGGGAGTTATTTACCGTATTAATGCGGATAGTTTGGAAGATGAGAAAAGTATTTTTTCTTTTTCAAATATATCAAAATATAGACTTAAGTCATTTATAAAGTCATTTTAAGGGTTGTTGATGGATAAGAGTATTGTAATAATTGTAAAAAATGGCGTAAACACGATAGAAAGAACATTGAAATCTCTGCAAGGTTTTGATGATGTTATTGTGTATGATAACGGCTCAACAGATGGGACGCAAGATATTGTAACTCAATATAACAATGTTAATTTAATTGAAGGTGATTTTTTAGGTTTTGGACCAACAAAAAATAAAGCAGCTTCCTATGCAAAGCATGATTGGATAGTTATACTGGATAGTGATGAGGTTATGGATGAAGAACTTTACGAAACATTAAAGGCTACAACATTAGATGAAAACAAAGTGTATATTTTAAATTTCCATGCTTACTATAAAGAGATAAGAGTAAAGTATTGTGGTTGGAATAATCAAAAAATAAAAAGAGTCTACAACAAATCCGTAACTCGATTTGATGATAATTTAGTTCATGAAGATATAATAATTAATAATTTAAAGCTTGAAGAATTAAAAGGGAATGTAAAACATTACAGTTATGACTCAATTAGCGATTTTATTATAAAAGTTGACAGGTACTCAACATTGTTTGCTAAAGAAAAAGCAGGAATAAAAAAATCATCACCATCAAAAGCAATATTTTCTTCTATCTATGCATTTTTTAAAACCTATATTTTACGAAAAGGTTTTTTAGATGGTTGGATAGGATTGGTTATATCTTACTCTCGAGCAAGTGTTGTTTTTTATAAATATATTAAACTATATGAGATGAATAAAGAATTAAAAAAATGATTACTCACCTAAATTTTGCAAAAGGCTTTCGCGGTGGTGAGAGGCAAACTATGCTTCTTATTCAAGAATTATCAGTACGGGGGTATAAGCAAAAAGTTATTACAAGAGTAGAATCAGAGTTGGCAAATAGACTAGAAGGTACGAAAAACTTAGAGATTATAAGAATATCTAAACCATATTTTTTTAATCTATTTAAAGTAAAAAATGATTCTTTATTACATGCTCATGAAACAAAGGCAGCGCAGTTCGCATTTTTTGCAAAAATGTTTTTAAAAATACCATACATAGTAACCAGAAGAGTAGACAACCCTATAAAAAATAACTTTTTTAATAAAAAAATATATGAAAATGCAAGTGTTTGCATCTCTTTATCAAATGCAATAAAAGATGAAATTTTAAAAATAACTTCAGATGCAAATATTAAAATTATACCGAGCGCATATAGTAAACTTAGCATAGATGAAAATCAAGCAAAAGTTATAAAAGATAGGTTTAAAGATAAATTTTTATTAGGTAATATTGGTGAATTAGATAATACTCATAAGGGGCAATTTTACCTACTAGAAGCAATGAAAAAATTGCAAGTCGAATACCCTGATATACATCTTATATTATTAGGTCGTGGCAAAGATGAGCAAATATATAAAGAACAAGTTAAGGACCTTTCAAATGTAACATTTGAAGGCTTTGTAGATAATGTAGGTGATTATATAAAATGTTTAGATTTATTTGTCTTTCCTTCATTAAATGAAGGATTAGGGTCAATCCTATTTGATATAATGCAGGCTAAAGTACCTATCATTGCTTCTAATATTGGAGGGATACCTGATATCGTGTCTGATAAACAAACAGGATTATTGGTTAAGACTAAGAGTAGTGAAGAGATTTATAAAGCCATTTTAAAGATGTATAAAGATGAAGATTTGAGAGAAAAACTCTCAAATGAAGCGCTAAAAAATATAGATAATTTCAGTTTTAAAAAAATGGCTGATAGATATGAAGAGTTATATAGTAGAATATCTGCTCAGGTATAATAAATTATTTTTTTTCTGAAGCAGTGATATATGTCCTATCAGTACTAATATTATTTACACCCGGAAGTATCATCTTAACATCTTCTTTTTCAATTAACATTTTTAAGAA
>JAPHSI010000001.1 GCA_026193155.1 Sulfurimonadaceae bacterium
GTTAAATGCATCTTCAACTGCTTCTATACTTCTTTGATAGTGTGTTCCTGTACATACACCACATATACGCATAGCTAAAAGTCCCGCATCACGAGGGTCACGACCTTTTAATATTGTCTCAATCCCCCTAAACATAGTTGAACTTGCGTATGCATCCGTAATAACATTGTTTTCATCTATTACAGCTTCTACTCTTAAGTGTCCTTCAATCCTTGTTATCGGATCTACTATTATGTGTTGTGATTTTGACATTATTCAGCTCCCTCTTTACATTCTTCTTTTTTTCCAGCTATCGCACTTGCAGCTGCATGTATACCTATACCGATACCTGCTGCAGTTAACAATCCTAAACCAAACTCATCTACAGTTTTTTCAACTCCACCGGTTGGAGCTTTAAAGTGGGTATCTGCCATTGGTCTCTCTTGAGCATATTTATCCCAAAATTGTGGTTCGCTACATCCGATACATCCATGACCGGAACCTATTGGCCAGTTAACACCTTCGTTGTATCTGACGATTGAACAGTTATTAAAAGTCATAGGACCTTTACAACCCATTTTATATAAACAGAAGTTGTTTTTAGCACCTTCATCACCCCACTCTTCAACAAACTCACCTGCATCAAAGTGTGCACGTCTCTCACAGTTATCGTGAATTCTGTACCCAAATGCAAATTTTGGTCTGTTTAAATGATCTAATTCAGGTATCTGTCCTGTTAAAACAAAATGTAGGATTGTTCCTGTAATGTTTGAAGGATTTGCAGGACATGCAGGAATATTAATAATAGGTTTACCTTTTACAATATCCTGAACACCAACTGCATTAGTAGGATTTGGGGCAGCAGCAGGAACACCGCCAAATGTAGCACATGTACCGACTGCAACCATTGCTGCGGCATCTTTAGCTACATGTAACAGATGCTCTTCAAATGTCTCACCTTTTGCACCTATTGTGCCGTAAAACCCATTCATGCCAGTCGGGATAGAACCTTCAACGACACAAAGATATTTTCCTTTAAATGTATGCATGGCTTCTTCTAGGTGCTCTTCAGCCTGATGACCTGCAGCTGCCATAATAGTCTCATTAAATTCTAAAGATATAACCTCTAGAATCAATTCATCTATAGTAGGAGCATCACTTCTTAAAATAGCCTCCGAGTTTCCTGCACAATCTTGAAGTTCTAACCAAATAACAGGAACTCTATTCATAAGTTCTGCCGCTTTTGCTATAAGCGGTGTAAAATTAGAAGGAAGCATTAACGCAGCACAGGTAGCACTCGCCCACTTCATAAAATCTCTTCTATCTAAACCTTCTGCTTCCAAAACATTTGCTATGGAATTTTTTGTAGCCACCTCTGTTTGTTCTAGCTCATTTAATCTTTTAGTCATTGTCTGCATCAAAGAATCATAATACTCAGTACCGCGATTAGTATTTATTTTTGATCCTTTAGCACTGAACATCTTTGCTAAAGCTTCTCTTCTTTCAACCATAATCCACCCTTTCAATTACTTGATATTCCAAAACTGAATAATCATTCATTCAATTTTAGTGGAATAAAACTTTAAGATAACTTATACTAATACTATTTACTTAAAAAACTATTTAATTTTTTTAATTAATGTGTTGTACAGACTGAGCAAACATCAAATGTTTTAAATACCAGTTCTGCAATTTTCTCATCTTTAAGTCCAACCATAGCTTTTTGTGAGATGCCCTGGTTTTCTCTACTTCCACCGGCAAGATTCCATTGTGTAGGTGTTATAATCTCATAATTTTTTATTTTGCCTTCTTCAAGTTCTACCTTATGAATGAGTGAACCTCGTGCAGCTTCAACTGCACCAACACCGCTTGCTGATATTTTTGATATATCTACTTGTGGTTCTATATATGAAGCTTCACTTATATCAAGTTCTTTAAGTAAGGCTTTAGAGTGATTTAGAAGTTGTGCCATCTCACAAACTCTAGCTAGTATTCTACTTAATATACTGTCTCCGTATCTTCTATGTGAATCTTTAATGAGTGGTATTTTCTTTAGCATAGCACGTGAGAGTGGTCCAACTTCATAGTATTTGTCTTTAAAAGATACGTTTTTAGCGTATGAAGATTTGTTCTTTTCCTCTTTAACATACTCAAACGGTAATTTTTTTGAGACCCTTGTTTTATGTGATTTTCCGCTTTTAAAGTAAGAATTCCCTCCAAAAACTATAAACCTGTCATAACTTTTACCAAGTTCAAGCCACTCTTTTTCATAAATTTCTTTTAATATTTTTGGTAAATCACCTTCACTATTTAATGCCATATCAACATTATCACATAGTATAAACTTCTCTACATCAACATCGATTACATTTTTTTCAAAAAACTTGATTGTCTCATCTATATAAGAGTGAATCTTTACTATATCCATACTTGTCACATCACATACAACACCACCTACTACTGCGTAAGATGTATGCGGGTATTGACCTCCAAAAGTAGCTATAGCTTTACCCATAAGTTGTGAAGCATATGACGCTTTTAATACTTCTTGTTTAAAACCAAAAAGTGGAAATAACGTAAGATAAAACCATTTAAAATGATTATGTATGAGTTCAAAATTAAGAGTAAGTTCCCTGATTATCTCAGCTTTTTTTGATATCTTTATATCTTTATAACAACTCTCAAGGGCTTTAACTGTTGCTATTAAATGGGCATGACCGCAGATACCGCATACTCTAGGGTTTATAACCAGTGCATCCAAAGCATTTTTACCCTTTAAAATATTTTCAACACCCCTTGTAGAATTAAACTTTATATCTACAAACTCTATCTTCTCATCTTTAAAGTTAAAGTCAAGTGTAGCTTCACCTTCTATTTTTTCTATCAGTTTAATCATCTATCAGCTTCTTTTGTAATCTCTCTATAGTAAATGCTTTTGTTATTCCTGCAAGTGTAAGATAGGTTCTTTTATTGACACCTAAAGGCAGCTCTTGTGGTATACCCATATTTTTTTTCGTACTAAAGAGGTTTTCTCTAGGAAAGCTTGGTTCTGTGCATCCCATACAAGGTAGACCTGCCCTTGTTTTTGAGTTTACTTCATTCCAAAGTATTTTGTTACAACTTCCATGTGTGAAAGGAGCCTGACAACCATGCTCGTAAAACATACAACCCTCAAGTTCTCCAAACTTATGATTATCTACCTTATATTCAAAATATTCGTTTCTAGTGCATCCGTTATGTATACTATATGCAAAGTATTCTTTTGGTCTTAAAAGATTGTCTAGTTTTAATTTCAATTCTTGCTTGATAGAAAAAAGTGTATTTACCAATATATCCGGATGCACGGGGCAACCTGATACATTTATGGCTTTATCTCTAAACTCTTCTAGCCTGTCTATTTTTTTTTCTTCATCAAAAAACAGCCCTGTTACATCATTATAAGCGCCACCTTTAAATATCCCGCCAAAAGATGCACAAGTACCCACACTCACGATTTTTTTAACTTTTTTTGCATATTTTTTTATAATATCAAGGATTGGTGTATTCGCTCTTAAAAAATCATCAGATATTCCACCCTCTACAAGTAATATATCACATTCAATATCTTTGCAAACTATATCTTCTAAGGAGTACTCTGAATCAATTACAGGATGGTATATAAATTCAAAATTATCTAAAAAATATTCTAAATTCGGGTAGTTAAAAAAGGCATGTGTATTACCATTACAAGACAAAGCACTTAACCAAAGTACTTTTAGCTTTTTCATCTTTACACACTCAAGGCTTTGTAGATATTATTTGAGATATCTTCAACATATTCATCTAACTCTTTTGGTAGGATATTTTCACCTTTTAAAAAGACCATTCCGCCAAGATAACCCATAAACAAACCAAAGGCACTAAAAAAATCTTGGTCTCTTAGCTCTCCACACTTAACACCCTCTTCAAAGTAGATCATTATCTCAGTTACAAATTCATTTACACATATCATACCCTGACAGCTATCAACAAATACCTCACGATTTGATAAGTAGATGCGTAAAAAATAGTCTATCATTTCAGGTTTTATAGATGCAGTTTCAAAGTACATTTTTATAATCTTGGTAGTTTTTTCTTTAGTAGATATATCTTCTTCGTTAATCTCTTTAATCTTTTGACCAAGATAAACAGATATATACTGAATTATCTCTTTTGCCAAAATATCTTTAGATTTAAAATAGTTGTACATATTTCCGACACTCATCTTAAGAGAGTTTGCAATGTCGGGAATTGTGGTATTATAAAAACCTTTAGAAGCAAAAAGTTCTAAGGATTTTTGTATTATCGCCTCATATTTTTGACGTTTTTTCGGTGTCACTAATATCCTTTTATATAAGTGCTATAGCATCTATCTCAATAAGAGCATTTTTAGGTAGTGTTTTAACGGCTACGGTTGAACGCACCGGTTTATGATCTAAAAATGCTTCTTCATATATACCGTTTACAAGTATAAAGTCATCCATAGATGCAAGAAAAATAGTAGTTTTAACAACTTTGTCCATAGAACTTCCAGCTTCTTCCAAAACAGCTTTTAAATTTGCCATCACTTGTTTTGCTTGTGGTGCAATACCGTCTTTTAATATATCTTCACAACCGTCAGGAAGTAGAGCTATTTGACCTGATGTATATACCATGCCATCTGCTACTACAGCTTGTGAGTATGGACCTATTGCCGAGGGTGCTTTGTCTGTTTGTACAAATTTCATTTTAAAAGTCCTTTCTTTAACTTATCATTATATTGCCAATCAACATCATCTACGTGTGAAATAAAGTCTTTAACATTCCAATAACCTAAAAATGTATATATAACTTGTTCATCAGATGTTAAAAAATAATGTCTTGGCACTCTTTTATATTTAAGATGTTTTGGAAAATAATCAGCATCCCTGTCTATATGTAACAATAGATACTTTTCATCTAATTTTTCTGCTACAGTCCAATCGGACAACGTCCCCTTCTCAAATCTTCTACACCATCCACATGTACTACTTGTTATAAGCATATATACGCGTTTATTCTCTTTTTTTGCTTGAGCCATAACTTTTTTATAGTCATGTGAGAATGTAAGTTCTCCTATCTCTTCACCAAAGAGTGAACTTATAAGTAATACCAGTATAAATAACTTTCTCATTTTACTCCCATATTTGAATTAATTTTTTAAAAACTTTATATAAACTCTCAACTTCATGAGCTGTTGTTCTTTCATTTATAGCATGTATAGTATCATTTTTTACACCAAATTCTATAACATCTACACCAAATCCGGCAACAAATCTCGCATCA
>JAPHSI010000191.1 GCA_026193155.1 Sulfurimonadaceae bacterium
AGAACTTTTTTTTCAGCAACAGCAAGCGATGCGGCAAGATTTACAGCAGTGGTTGTCTTACCTACACCACCCTTCTGATTAGCTATTACTATTACTTCGCTCATCTTAGACTATATATCCTTTCGTCATTAATAATTATAGAACCATCATCTTGAAGCTCGGCGTCAGATAATGAAATTTTATAATTCGTATTATGTGTAAAAAAGTTTCGATTACGGTAAAATTCTAACTTATATTTGCTAAAAATTTGCTTCCATGAGATTAAATTTTCTATATTTTTAAAATAATTATTTAATAACTTTTCTTTAGATATATTAATATCTAATTTATCAAAATTTTCAGGGGCATCGACCAAATTTATTCCAACCCCGCAAACAAGTGCATCTGAGACTATATTTGTAATCATTCCACCTATTTTTTTATCACCTATATAAAAATCATTTGGCCACTTTAACCACACTTGTGAATTTTCATATTTAAGTGTTTCTTTTAAAATATATGCAAAATAAATTGAAGCAGATTCCAATTTTAAATCTTTTGGCAGATCATTTAATTTAATTGCAAAAGATAAAAATAGGTTACCCTTATAACCCGTCCATGAATTATTTCTACTACCAATTCCACCAGTTTGAAGTTCTGCACTTATTGCATGAGGAAGTTCTACAGATGAATTTTTTATTAAGGATTTTAAATAAGTCTGAGTCGAGTCTACACTCTCAAGATAAGTAATCTTCAAGACCCAGTCTCTTTCCGTTTATATAAGAGACAACATCCATCTCTTTTTTAGATTGTGGTTGAACTTTATATATTCTAATAATACCTTTTACACAAGAGACATCTATACTATTTTCATTTATTGCGATAATCTTTCCTGCTTTTGCATCTTTATCTGCATCTACTAAAGACAATTGTTTTAGTTTTAAGCCGCTATCTAAGTAAATTCCAGGCCAAGGTGTATATGCACGATATTTATTATATAAAACTTGTGCATCGTCAAACTCTACTAAACCATCTGCTTTTGTAACTTTTCCACAGTGAGTTGCTTCCCTGTCATCCTGTTTTTGTGGAGTGTAAGAATTAAAATTTTTAAGTATATCTACAGTTAAGTCAGTAGCTATTTTTGTAAGTGCATCAAAAAGTTCACCCACTATCATATCTTTTGGAATATCTATTGTCTCTATCTTAATAATATCACCGGTATCTAAGCCCTCATCCATAAGCATTGCAGTTACACCCGTTTTAGAGTCGTTATTTAAAAGTGACTGCTGTATAGGACTGGCACCACGGTAGTGTGGAAGTATAGATGCGTGAAGGTTTATACAAGGAGCATGTTCTAAAATAGACTTTGGAAGTATTTGACCATATGCAGCTACTACTATATAGTCGCATTCTATCTTTAATAGCTCAGCTACTACATCTTCATCACGAAGTCTGTTTGGCTGATAGACGTCTATATTATGCTTTAGCGCTAAAGTTTTTACAACAGGTGGAGTTAAAATTTTTTTACGTCCAACCGGCTTATCGGGCTGTGTATACACTGCAACTACATCAATATCTTTCGTATCGATGAGTTTTTCTAAAATAGCTTCTGCATAATCAGGTGTCCCCATAAAAATCACACGCATATATTACTTACTTTCTATCACTTTGAACAAGATTAAATAAAGCATGTTTTAGTGCATCTATATTTTTATGTGTAGCTGAAGATATAGGTGCTATAAAGTATGGCATAGTCTTGTCAAACCCTAATGTCTCATCTGCAGTATCTTGAACATAGTATGGAATACTATCATCAAAGTTAAACTCACTTTTAGAGTTAGCTTTAACTCCAATCATATCTAAAAAGCTTTGAACTAAGTCATTCAACTCATCTGGTGCAATTATATCTGTACGGGTTAGTGCTATTGCATACTTAGAACTCCCAAGTTTCTCAGAAAAAGATGCAACTTCATCTTTTAAAACTTCAATCTGTTCTTTTAATTCTCTATAAGATGCCAAGTCAACCATAAACAATAGGGTTTTTGTACGCTCAATATGACGTAAGAACTTAATTCCAAGACCTTTCCCCTCATGTGCTCCACCGATAATACCTGGAATATCAGCCATAATAAAAGACTCAAAATCGCCTATATTTACTTGACCAAGCTTTGGAGTAAGTGTAGTAAACTCATAGTTTGCAATCTCAGGGCGAGCATTTGATACAGTTGAGATTAAAGTTGACTTACCGACATTTGGAAAACCAACAAGCCCTACATCTGCAATTAGTTTTAAATCTAGTTTTATCTCTCTAGTCTCACCCTTTTGACCGGGCTGTGCATAAGTCGGACGTTGTTTAGTCGAGCTTTTAAAGTGAGTATTTCCAAGTCCACCTTTACCGCCTTCTAAAAACTTCTCTTCTTGACCGTCTTTAACCATGTCAAAAAGAACTTCGCCACTCTCCGTATCAATAATTTGAGTCCCTGGAGGTACAATGATGACTTTTTTCTTACCTGACTTTCCAGTCATGTTAGAGCCTTCACCCGGCATACCGTTATCTGCTTTTATGTGCATTTTTCTCTGAAATGCTGATAGTGTATGTGTATTATTATCACATTTAAAGTAGATGTCTCCACCTTTTCCACCGTCTCCACCATTTGGACCACCATTTAGTACAAACTTTTCACGACGGAAAGAAACACATCCTTGACCACCTTTACCTGAGCTGACTTTTAATTCGACACTATCTGTGAACATTCTTTATCCTTTAAAGGTTTTTGAAAAATTTTTAATAAATTGTGTAAGAGATTATACTCAAAATTGAAAGAAAAAATATTTGGGAAATTTCCCAAATATTAAATATATGAAGAATTATGCAGCAGGAATAATTGAAACTTGTTGACGTTTTTTATCTTTACGCTCAAATTTCACTTCACCGTCAACAAGAGCAAAAATCGTATGATCTTTACCCATACCAACGTTTTTACCTGGGTGGATTTTAGTTCCACGCTGACGAATAATGATGTTACCAGCTACAACTGACTCACCACCATATTTCTTAACACCAAGTCTTCTACCAGCTGAATCACGATTATTCTGTGTACTACCTTGACCTTTCTTATGTGCCATTTTATCTCTCCTTTAATTTATTTGCTTGCTATATTTAGCTTATGCAGCGATTTTCGTGATACGAACACGAGTGAAGTCTCTTCTGAAACCTCTTTTAACTTTAGAGTCTTTACGACGACGTTTTTTGAAAATAACAACTTTCTTATCACGACCTTCGTTAATTACCTCAGCAGTAACTTTAGCACCATCTACATATGGAGCTCCAACTTTAAGCTCACCAGCGTTAACTGCAAGAACTTCTTCGATTTCGATAGTAGCTTTTGGCTCTAAAGACATTTTATCTAATAATAAGATATCGCCTTCTTCAACCTTATATTGCTTACCACCATTTTTAATAATTGCGTACATTACAATTCCTTACATTTCATAATTCTAATTTAAAAAAGTGCGGAATTATACCCAAACAAGCTTTAAGTTTTATTTAATCAGCTACTCTAATTCCAATTGCATCAAGTACATATCTTCACCATCAACCACTTTTAGAGAGTCACTTCCACAGTTTGGACATAAATATTCTAATTTTTTCAGTTCATTCTCTTTTGAACAATTCTCACATAAAACCTTTATCTGCTGTATATTCATTATAAACTCTGCATCAGCGCACATAGTACCATCTTTAAAGGTATCAAATGCAATCTCAAGCAGATGCGGTTCAACACCGCTCATTACACCTATTTTTACTACTACTTTTGTAACCTTTGAGGCTTCATTTTGTTTTGCGTTATCTTCACAACTGTCTATTAAAGCTTGTACTATTGAGTATTCATGCATACTAATTCCTTGATTTTAATCTCTGTGGTGTTTTTATAGGACATGTTTTATATACAAATTCATGTCTTAGTATGTGAAACTCACTTGTCTTATCCCAAAACTGTGGATGCATAACTTTGATTTCTTTTTCCTTGCAAGAATCTATATAATCTTTATTGTATTCAAGATAGTCCTGTTTTTCATATATAAAATCATCATATGCATCTTCATCCTCTAAAAAACCTTTTGCATACTCTTTTAAATCTTGAAAATAATTATCTCTCTCATACACTTCATCAATTAAAGATATCTCTTTAGCTTTGTTAACACTTATCGGCAGACAATCATCAAGTAGTTTATTCATCTTTTCTTGTCCGACTCTCTTTGCCATAGTATATGTATGATACTCACTTCCATCAAGTCCCATAGTTTTATAGTGTGGGTTTACTACAACACCCTCTCTTGCAATTACTTTGTCACAGGCAAGTGCTAAGAACAAACCGCCAGCTCCTGCATTTTTATGTAAGGATGCTACTGTTATAACGTCATCTGCAAATATAATCGACTTTACCAAATCGTTCATCGCATTAATATTGCTCCAGCCGTCTTCTCCTTGCTTTTTGGAATCTTCAAGTATGTTTAGATGGATGCCGTTAGAAAAGAACTCTTTTGCACCGACTAAGACTATGACTTTTGAATTTTCTCTTAAAAAATCAAATGCATATTTGAGTCTGATGCACTGCTGGGAACTCATGGCACCGTTGTGGAAGTTAAAACACAAATACGATACATCATCGTCTCTTGTTACACTTATCTCATAAAAGGTTTTGTAACTCATATCAAACAAAAGTGGAAGCCTGTCCTCTTTAACACCCTGAATTTTATCTTTTAGTACATAGGTAGATGGCAGTTTAAACCTTCCTACTTCCTTTAAATGACTTATCCAGATAGCTCCGTCTTTCGTACCTATACATATAGCTCCGTCACGTTTTGAAACAATCTCTTTTGGTTTAGCCTTAAATCTTTCCTCTTCCCAAGCACCAAACAAGTAACACTCTATGCCAAAAAATTCATCTTTAACACCGGGATATGAATCGCTGTAGTTTATTTTTTTTATTATCTCTTTTGAGCTGTCATTTTCCCAGTCAATTGCTCTGTCTTCTTGAGTTAGGTAGTTGTGAAAAGGTGAATCTAACTGCGGTGTAGGAATGAAATCTTTATCTTTTATATTTTTAAGCAGTACATCCAAAGCTTTTAAAGTAGCGTTTGAGACCTCATCTCTGTATATAGATGCTTTAGTATCATCACGCATTTTAAAATTAACTTCGGCATAAATATCTCCGCCGTCAAAATCCTCATTTGCACGAAGTATAACGACACCCCACTCTTTTTTATTCTCTCTTAGTGCATTATCTAAAGAGTTGTGACCACGATCACCCTTAATACCTGGATGCAATATATATGTCGGTACTTTTTCGTAAATATCTTTTGGTACAAACTTTTTAAGATACGGGGCAAAGATAATATCGGGATTAAACTCTTGTATTGTAGAGTTTAGCTCATCCTCAGATATAAAGTACTCAACAATAACTTCATATTTATTATCTTTTAAATGTGTAAAAACTCTTTGAGTTAAAGAGTTAAATGCAGATACTAAAAGTAAGATTTTCAATTTAGCAAATCCTAGGAAGAAGTTCTCCTGTTGGAGTATCTAAAAACCTTTTAGTCCCCCATGAACTCTTTAATATAACTTTTTGAATATGCTCATCTGTTACTGTAGCTATTTGAGTTGCCATTGAGTTGTCTTCAAAACCCTTTAGAATCTCAAGTGCTTTTTCTTTATCTTCTTTTTTTACAGCAAGAACAAATGTTCCTTCATTTGCAAGTGAAGTTGCTTCAAAACCCAGCATCTCACATACACCTTTTACCTCATCTCTTACAGGGATATTTTCCTCTTCAACTTCTATACATATATTTGATTGTTTTGCCCATTCATTTAATACGGCACCTACGCCACCACGTGTAGCATCGCGCATAGCTGTAATACTTACTCCTGCTTCTATCAATGCTTTAACCTGAGGATATAGTGACTTACAATCACTTTTTAATTCTGAGTCCATCTCAATACCCTCACGTACCGTAAAAATAGTAGCACCGTGACATCCTATATCTCTGTTAACTAAAATAACATCATCTTTTGTAATTTTGTTTGAGCTGATACCCTCTTTTGTAATCTCACCAACCCCTGTCGTATTTATAAAAATCTTATCTACACTGCCTTTTGGAACTACTTTTGTATCACCACTTACTACAAGAGCACCGTTTAGTTCTAACTCACGCTTCATACTTCGAACTATCTTTTCCAAATCTCTTAAAGCAAAACCCTCTTCTATAATAACACTGCAAGTAAGATACTTTGGCTTTGCACCCATCATGGCTAAATCATTACAAGTACCACAAACTGCCAATTTTCCAATATCACCACCTTCAAAAAAGATAGGACTTACAGTAAAACTATCGGTTGAAAATGCAAGAGTACCGTTTTGTATTACTGCTGCATCTTCACTTTGTTCTAGTATGTCGTTTTTAAAAGCTTTATAAAAAACTTTTGAAATCAACTCATTATTTTCAACTCCGCCATTCCCCTGAGCTAAAGTTATAGTCTTGTTCATATTTATCCCATCGGATACATGATTTCATGTTGAATATCTTGTATCTCTTTCATTGTGTCTTCACTTAAAGTTATATCCATAGCTGCAAATGACT
>JAPHSI010000120.1 GCA_026193155.1 Sulfurimonadaceae bacterium
GTGCGTTTGAGAGCATCTCTTCTGTAATGTCGTCTTCTGCATTTTTTATTTTATTTATTGCACGCAATAATTCATCTTTGGCACCGTAATTTAATGCTAAAGATTGAACAAGACCATCACAATGGGACGTTTTTTCCTGAACCTCTTTTATAGTTTTTTGCAGAGATTTTGAAAAAGCTCTAATATCTCCAATGGGCTCAAATCTAATATTATTTTTTAAATAAGTGTCAAGCTCACTTTTTAAATATTTCTCCAGAAGTTTCATTAAAAACTCCACTTCTAAACGTGGACGTTTCCAGTTCTCTGTAGAAAATGCATAAAGAGTTAAACGTTCAATATCCTTATGTGCTGCACAATACTCTGTAATCTCGCGTACAACTTCAGCACCTACTTCATGACCTTTTACTCTTTTTTTGCCTTTAATCTCAGCCCAACGACCGTTCCCATCCATAATAATAGCTATGTGTTTTGCTTGATTCATTTCGACATTATATCTTTTTTATATATCTTTTGCATGTTGAAGTATTTCGTAAGCTACACTTAGTTTGTCTGCATTTTCGATTGATTCTATTTTATCTGCTTTTATAAACTCAACTTTGTTTGTATCACTACCAAAACTGCTGCTGTCTTTTAAGATATTTAAACATACTGCATCCAGCTCTTTCTTGTCAAGCATATTAGTAGCATTTTTATGAGCATTTTCTTTATCCATTTCAGCTTTAAAACCGATTGTAGTTATATCTGTTTTATCTATAGAATCAAGCACATCTACATTTTGTGTTAGTTTTAAATCCCATTCTTCACCAAGTGCTGTTTTTTTAAGTTTCCCATTTTGTTCAAACTTAGGTACATAGTCACTTATTGCCGCAGCCATAAAAAGATAAGGTTTCTTTTGTATAAGTTGAATTTGATCAGAGTTCATAAGGGAAGGTTTAGATAATTTTCCTTTTTTGGCAATTCTTATAGAGTCATTTAAATATTCCAACATCTCGTGAGTATCATCTACATCTATAGTATGTATATTTAGGGGTAAGTCATTTTCTCTTCTAGTTGAGATTAGATTTACGTCTGCACCTTTGCAGTAAAGTGCAATAGCCAGTGCCGATGCCATTTTTCCACTTGAAAAATTTGAAATATATCTAACATCATCAATCTTCTCAATCGTACCGCCACCTGTCACTATTACGCGTCTATCATTCCAAAACTCATCATTCATAAGGGCTTTTGCAACTTGCCAGAAAATTTCTAAAGGCTCTGCCATAGCACCGTTACCTTCAGTTTTACAAGCTAATTCTTTTGTTTGAGTGTCTATTAACTCATAATTTGCAAGTGCTAACATTTTCAGATTTGCCTGTGTTATAGGATTATAAAGCATATTTGTATTCGCAGACGGTGCTAAAAGTTTTTTATTTGGGTAGGCAAGGGCACATTGTAATAGCATATTATCAGCGATTGCATTTGCCAGTTTTGCTATTGTATTTGCAGATGCAGGTGCTATAACAAACAAGTCTGCCCATTCACCTGTTTTTATATGATTGAAATCATTGCTCCAATCTTCGTTAGTATCATCAAGCACTTTATTTGAGGTTAAAGTCTCAAACGTTAGTGGTGTTATAAATTTCTTAGCACTCTCACTCATAACTACTCTAACTTCTGCACCTGCTTTTGTTAGTAGTCTTATAAGTTCTAAAGACTTGTAGATTGCTATAGAACCTGTTACACCTAAAAGTATTTTTTTATCTTCAAGTAAATTTGTCGGTATAAGCATGTGAAAACCTTATTTCTTTCCAAAAAAAGTATAGTAAAAATCTTTTACAACTCTTAATTTTGTTCTGCTAATAGCAAGGACACCTTTTTCTATTTTATCACTTGTTACAGTCGTTCCTGCAGCTATCATAACATCATCTTCGATGGTTACAGGTGCTACAAGTTGGCTATCACTTCCAATAAATACATTTTTACCTATAATAGTTTTGTATTTGTTTATACCGTCATAATTACATGTAATAGTTCCTGCACCCACATTTGTACCCTCATCAATTTGTGCATCACCAAGGTAGCTTAAATGTCCTGCTTTTACACCTTTAAGTGTACTTTTTTTAACTTCTACAAAGTTTCCTATATGGGTATCTGAAATATTAGAAGCAGGACGAAGGTGTGCAAGTGGTCCTACATCTGAGTTCTTAACAACGGAATCTTCTATAACAGAACCGGACTTTATATGTGAATTCTCTATTAGGGTGTCACCTGTTATACGACATCCGTTTTCAACTATACATTCACCAATAAATTTAACACTTTCTTCTATATAAACTGTTGAAGGAAGTTGCATAATAACGCCTTCTTTCATCCAGTGATTTTTGATTCTGTCTTGCATAATAACTTCTGAATCACTTAAATCTTTTTTTGAATTTACACCTTTAAAATGCTCTTCATCTACTAATAAAGGTTTGATATTAAGAGAGTCTTTTTTAGCCATTGATATTACGTCTGTCAGATAATACTCTTTTTGGGCATTATCATTACTTAAAAGAGGTATATATTTTTCAATAACGTTTTTTGAAAATGCGTATATTCCTGCATTTACCGTAGAGATATTTAATTCTTCATCTGAAGCATCTTTTTGTTCAACTATGTACTGAACTTGATTGTTTTCAATCTTAACACGTCCGTAGCCATCTGGATTTTCTAAATCAAATATAGACATAATAATATCAGCGTTAGTATATAAAAAACCTTGAAGAGCTTCAGCATTTAAAAGTGGCATATCACCGTTTAAAACTAAAACTTTTTCATTTTTTGGATTTACGTTTTTCATAGCTCCGCCGGTGCCTGGAAAGTTGTCTGCATCTTGAATAACAAAATTTATATCATCAAAATAGTTTTGCATCTCTTGTTGAACTTTTTCTTTTTGATGAGCTATAACAACAGATATATCGTCACTTAACTCTTTTGAAGCTTTTATAATATGATATAACATTGGTTTACCACAAATGTTGTGTAAAACTTTTGCTTTGTTTGACTTCATGCGACTACCTTGACCAGCTGCAAGGATTACTATACTTACGTTATTTTTATTCATATAAAACTTCTTTATGTCTATTTAGTGATAGAATTTTATCATTTAAGAGATAATTTTAAAGTAAAGTGGTATTATAAGACAATTATTTTTCATAGAGGCTATTATATGGATTTAGGTACGGTCATTGGTTTAGTGTTAATTCTCGCACTTCTTGCAGGTGCGATGGCGATGGGTGTTGGTATTGGTGCATATATTGATATTCCATCTGTATTAATCGTTATTGGTGGTTCAATGGGCTCCTTGATGATTGCGTTTAAACCTGTGCAGATGAAAAAATTCGCGAAAGTGTTTATGATCGCGATAAAACCACCTGAAGAAGATGTTGCTGAACTTATAAAAAAATTAGTATCCTACTCTTCAAAGGCAAGAAAGGATGGTTTGTTGGCATTAGAAGGCGATGCAAACAATGAAGAGAATGAATTCTTGAAAAAAGGGCTTTCAATGGCAATTGACGGAAGTGAGCCCGATACCATTAGAAATCTTTTAGAGATTGATATGGAGCAAACAAGTACACGTCATAAATCGCACTCATCAATATTTTCAACTTGGGCAGGTATCGCAGGGGCTTTTGGTATGATTGGTACACTTATCGGTCTAGTTGCGATGCTTTTAAATATGGCTGATCCTTCAGCTATCGGTCCGTCTATGGCAGTTGCTTTACTTACAACTATGTATGGCGCGATGATTGGTAATATCTTCGGTGCACCGGTTGCCAACATTCTAAATATCAGAAATGATGATGAGATGCTAATAAAAGAGATAGTCTTAACAGGAATTATGTCGATTCAAGATGGAGATGCTCCAAGAGATCTCGAGGCTAAACTATTAGCATACCTTCCACCAGAACATAGAGAGAGTAGTATCTAATAATGGCTAGAAAAAAATGTCCGGAATGTGAAGAATGTTTACCTGCATGGCTAGCAGCTTTTGGAGACTTAATGTCTCTTTTGCTTTGTTTCTTTGTTCTTTTATTGTCTATGTCGAGTATGGATGCAAAAAAGATATCTGAAGCTATAGGATCACTTTCAGGTGCAATGAGTGTTTTAGAAGGTGGTATTAAAACAGAAGTTTCAAAAGAACGTATACAGGAATCAACTCCTATAGATGCTCAAGAAGAAACATCTGAACAGGTAAATAAAGTTACACAAGCTGTTATAGATGCAAATGAGATGATGGAAAAAGGTCATGGACCTACTATATCTATGGAAGAAGCACAAGAGGGTTTTAAAATAGAGTTACCTTCTTCGTTACTGTTTAAACCTGGAACTGCTACTATTTATAACGAGGATGCATTACTTTTCTTAAAAAGAATAGCACTAATAATAGGGGAAATGCCAAATAGTACTAAAATTAGTGTACAAGGTCATACTGATAACATCCCTCCAAGTAAAAACTCTCCATTTAAGGATAATTGGGAACTCTCTTCTGCAAGAGGAATTTCAGTTCTTCAAGAACTTTTGCTTGATGGTGTTGATCCAAAACGTATAAGTGCTGCAGGTTTTGCAGAATTTACTCCAAAAGCTACAAACGTAACTAAAGTTGGTAGAGCGAAAAATCGCCGTGTAGAGATACACTTTTATGGTTCTAAGGCTGAGAACGAAGGTAAAATTAGGAAATCAGTTCTTGATAAGGCTGCAACTCAGTAATGATTAGAGTACTATTATTTCTAGTGGCTTTAGTTTCACTTTTAGGAGCTGAAGCTATAACTATCCCTACAATGAATTTTAACCTTTCTTCGCCAGATACGCCGGAGCAGTTGGTTAGTTCATTAAATGTACTTGTTGTACTTACACTATTATTCTTAGCACCATCCATGGTACTTGTGATGACAACTTTTACAAGGTTTGTCATTGTATTTGGTTTTTTACGTCAAGCACTAGGTACTCAACAAGTTCCTCCTACACAGCTTTTAGTTATGCTTGCAATGATACTAACATTTTTTGTAATGGAGCCTGTCGGTACAAAGGCATATGAACAAGGAATAAAACCGTATGTCGAAGAAAAAATAGGATATGAAGAAGCATTTGACAAGACTGCACTTCCTTTTAAAAACTTTATGATAAGAAATACAAGAGAGAAGGATTTAGCTTTATTTTTTAGAATAAGAAAGATGGAAAATCCTCAAAGTGTTGCAGATGTACCACTATCAGTTGTAATTCCTGCTTTTGTTATAAGTGAGTTAAAAACTGCTTTTGAGATAGGGTTTTTACTTTTTCTACCTTTTTTGGTTATTGATATGGTTGTTGCATCTATACTTATGTCAATGGGTATGATGATGCTTCCTCCTGTTATGATATCCCTACCTTTTAAAATACTAGTCTTTGTATTGATAGATGGATGGAATTTACTAATCGGTAATCTTATCGCCTCAATAAAATAGGAGAAATATAATTGAATTGTAAACATTTTGGTGAATGTGGTGCTTGTAAAATATATGAAGATGGATACGCGGCACAACTAGATCAAAAATTAAAAATAAATCAGGATAGATTTAAAGATTTTTATAGTGGAGATTTTAAAGTATTTAAATCTCCGACTCAAAATTATCGTTCGCGTTCTGAGTTTAAGATATGGCATATTGAGGATGACATCTTTTATGCAATGAACCATATAGAACAAAAAGGTGTAGTACTTATAGATGAATGTCCACAAGTAAATACACATATTGAAGCACTTATGCCAAAGCTTTTAAAAAAGATAAAAGAAAAAAATTTAGGTTTTAAACTTTTTGGAGCAGATTTTTTAAGTTCGCAAAGCGGTGAAATAGTAGTATCGCTTCTATATCATAGGAAACTTGATGAGGATTGGCAAAGTTTAGCTAAAGAAATAGCTGAGGAGCTTGGCATCTATATAATAGGTAGAAGCAGAAAACAAAAGTTAGTTATCACTCAAGACTATATAACTGAGAGTTTAAATATTAATAATGAACTTTATAAGTTTAAATATATAGAAAATAGTTTTACTCAACCAAATGCAAAAGTAAATGAGCAGATGATAGAATGGGCAATATCTTCATTGAAAGATTCTAATAAAGATTTATTAGAATTATATTGTGGTGCAGGAAATTTTACAATCCCTTTTGCAAAAAAATTTAATAAGGTATTAGCTACTGAAATTTCTAAATCATCAATTAATGCTGCAAAGAATAATATGTTGCTAAATAATGTAGATAATATTGAATTTGTACGCATGAGTGTAGAAGAATTTGTTCAAGCACTTGATGGTGTAAGAGAGTTTCGTAGGATGAAAGATATAGATATAAATGATTATGAAATAAATACTATTTTTGTAGATCCACCAAGAAGTGGAATGGATTTGGCTTCTTGTAACTTTAGTGCAAGAATGGATAATATTATTTATATATCATGTAATCCTGAATCACTAGTTCGTGACTTGGAGATTTTGTGTAAGACACATAAAGTTTTTGATATGGCATTGTTTGATCAGTTCCCATATACAAATCATGTTGAAATGGGTGTAAAATTAAAAAGGTTTTAGTTTGAAATATATTGTAGTATTTATAATGATAATTTCCACATTTATTAATGCTGATGAAATAAATAGAATAGAATCCATTGTTGATGATATTACAAAGCTAAGAATAGAGTTAAAAGAATGTAATAACGACAAATTAAAAGTACAAAAGTTTGAAAAACAATTGAATAAATATAAAAAACTTTTAATATCCAAAGAAAAAGAGATAGAAAAGTTAAGAAAAAGAAAAAAAAATTATAAAATATAAAGAAAAGATTAAAGTTCAGGAATGTAAAACTGTGATTACTGATAAACCAAATAAATTTCCAGTTTTAATTTTAAAAGACAAATATAATAAACAAAAATAACTTTATGTTTGTTTATTTGTTAACATCTTTATTTTGTGTAGAATAAAGATGATATAATACATCAAAAAGTAAGTGCACAAGTGAAAAAGATTTTAATAATAAGTGATGGCGAAACCGGAAAGCATTTTGTAAATAGGGTTATCCAGACATATACTTCTGAAAATATTTATTATGTTGTTGAAACTAAAGCTGTTGAGCATAATGAATATAATCCTGCACGCTTTAAGTTTTATGAGTTTGATCCAACAAGTCTTCATAAATTAGCAAATTTATTAAAAATGGATTTTGTTCAAGTTATTATTTTAATGAATGATGAAAACGAGGCAAAATATACATTAAAGAATA
>JAPHSI010000099.1 GCA_026193155.1 Sulfurimonadaceae bacterium
AAAAATGAACTGAGTAAAAAGTAAGGTTTCATAAGTTTAATGGGTGGTGAAAAATCTGGATTAACGTTCATATCTTCTCTTAAGTAATAATTTGTATAATTTTACCAAATTTATGACAAGGTTTAAAATGAAATTAACAGTTACAGACGGTGAATTTGGTGTAAGACCGCCGGTGACAAAGCCTCATCCCGGTTTTTTGCACGAAGTAGGGGAGGAAAGATTTAAAAAGTTAGTGTATGACCACTACGATTTAATTGAAAGAAGTGATATCTCTTTTTTATTTCCGGTACATGATGAAGAGGATTTCGCAGAAGCAAAAAAACATGCTTTTGACTTTTTGATTCAAATATGTGGTGGTCCTAGATATTTTGAACAAACCAGAGGTGAACCTAGAATGGTAGGTCGCCATGCACCGTTTCGTATAGATGAAAACGGAAGAAAAACTTGGTTGACGCTATATGCAGGACTTTTAGAAGCTTTAGTAGATGAGGGAATCAGTGAAGAATATATTCAGTCTTTTTGGGATTATTTAGATATATTCTCAATGTGGTTGGTAAACACTAAATCATAAATTAGACACTTTATAAGTGTCTAAAATTCAATAAACTCTCTTTTTCTATTCCTAAAAACAGCACATTCTTTATATCCGATACTTCTTGCCATATCAATTAGTTTTTGAGAATTTAGTCCGACTTGCTCGGGTGAATGTGCATCTGATGCAAAAGTTATAGGAATATCTAGTTTGTAAGCATATTTTAGTAATTCAAACGATGGATATGCTTCGGCTATGGGTTTTCTAAATCCTGCAGCATTTAACTCTATAACCATGTCTGCTTTTTTTATAGCCTTAAGTGCATTTTTCGCTATAGAGAGTATTGGGTTTTTAGGCAAAAATTTAAAAACCTTTATCAAGTCAAGGTGACCGACTATATCAAATAGTTTTGAATTTGCCATAGCTTCTATAGAGTCAAAATATTTCTGCCAGATCTCATCAATATTTTTTTCTTCGTATTTGCCTATGAATTCAGGGTTGTCAAACCCCCATTTATCTATAAAGTGAATAGAACCAATCAGATAATCAACATCTGCCTTTAGAACCGTCTCATCCATGTGACCTTCTAAATAATCAACTTCGTAACCTAAAAGAATTTCTATTTTATCTTTATATTTCTCTTTTATATCTAAAACACTATTTTCGTATGTTTTCATCTCAGAAAAATCCATTCTGTATTTTGGATCGAAACTCATAGGGGCATGATCTGAAAATCCGAAATATTGAGTATTGTTGCGTATTGCTTGTTTTACATAATCCTCTATAGTGCCCTCAGCATGGTTACATAGTGTTGTATGGTTGTGTAAATCTACTATCATTTAGTATTCTCTTTATTTATACTTTTTATGCTATTATAGTGTTAATTAAATTAATTTAGGGAAAACTTTATGACTCAGGAAGAATTAGATGCATTGATGGGTGGGGACGTAGACCTAGATGCTTTAGATGATAATGTTGAAGAAGAATCAAGTAAAGAATCAAAAGAAAGGGACAATGAGAATAATATAGAAATTCCTGCCGGATACTCTGAAGAGACAGCACACCGTTGGCCTTTACCTGCTACTGATGAAAATAAGATGGTACATCAACTTGATGACGTTACAAAAGAGAGTGAAGAAAAAGCTAGTGAGATTTTTGATATTATAGAAAATATTTCAAACGAGTTAATGGAAAAAGAAGAAAACATTAACAATACGCTTGAAGTTGTCAATTCAAATATTGAACTTTTTAAAAAACTTACAGATAGATTTCCTGATGTACAGACTTTTAAAGACCAGTTAGCTAAAAATGAATCGGCTTTGGAAGATGCAAGTATAGCATTAGAGATGTTACAGACGAGCGGTGATGATATTATGAATGTTATGGATATTATGCAGTATCAAGATATTCATCGTCAAAAGATTGAGCGTGTTATAAATGTAATGCGTGCATTGTCTAAGTATATGAATACTCTGTTTGAGAGTAAAATTGATGATGAAAAACGTGTATCTTCAGCACAACATATTGCAGGTGATACCCATAATGAACTAGCATCAACAGATGATATCGAAGCCCTTTTAGAGCAGTTTGGAAAATAATAATATATGAATAAAGTCGAGTTACTTTCCCCTGCAGGGACATTAGAAAAATTAAAGATTGCATTTGACTTTGGTGCAGATGCCGTATATGGTGGGGTAAGCCATTTTTCACTTCGTATCCGTAGTGGAAAAGAGTTTAGTATGGAAGATTTTGCCGAGGGTATAAAATATGCCCATGACAGAGGTAAAAAAGTATATGCAACAATTAACGGTTTCCCTTTTAATTCGCAGTTAAAGCTTTTAAAAAAACATATACTTGCTATGGCAGAGTTAAAGCCTGATGCATTTATTGTGGCAACTCCGGGTGTTTTAAAATTGTGTCACGATTTGGTGCCGGATATGCCGTTGCATCTCTCAACTCAAGCAAATGTTATGAATGTATTAGATGCACAGGTTTACACAGATATGGGGGCTACTCGTATTATTACGGCTCGTGAAATCTCTCTTAAAGATTTAAAAGAGATAAAAAAAGAGCTACCTGAACTTGAACTTGAAGTATTTGTTCACGGTTCTATGTGTTTTGCATATAGTGGGCGTTGTCTTATTTCTACGCTTCAGAGCGGTCGTGTGCCTAATCGCGGGTCTTGTGCAAATGATTGTCGCTTCCCGTATGAAATGTACGCTGCGAATCCTGAGACAGGGACACTTTTTAAGTTAGAAGAGGATGAAGGTGTCGGCACATACATCATGAACTCAAAAGATCTAAATCTAGCTTCACACATGAAAGAGATTTTAGACAGCGGTGTTGTTGATTCTGTTAAAATTGAAGGGCGTACAAAAACAGCTTATTATGCTGCTACTACGGCAAAAGCTTATCGTATGGCTATTGATGATTATTATGAAAATAATCTTGATAATGATAAGTACCAATATGAACTGGAATCTCTTCAAAATCGCGGATACACGGATGCATACTTAATCTCTCGTCCATTTGAAAAACATGATACACAAAGCTTGGATTTTACTATGCAACTTGGAACTCATCAAGTTAGTGGGCAGGTAAATGAAGAGGGTACGCACTTTTTATGTAAGTATAAAACACTTCCTGGTGATGAGCTAGAAGTCCATATGCCACTTGGCAGTCAGATAGATATGGTGGATAATGAGGTTGGAGCTACATATGAGAGAGACGGCAAAGTTTATTTAAAACTAAAGCAACTTAAGGCTCAAAACGGAAAAATTTGGGAAAGTGTACATAGCGGAAATGTAAACCCTATCGAGTTACCGACAAAGATGCCTCAGTACACATTTTTAAGAATACCGTCACATCCGGATATGGATACATATCCGAAGTAAACTTTTTTAGAAAAGGCTTATAGCCTGAAGTTGAGTGCTCTTGTTAACCTCTAGTTCTTTATGAACATTTTCAACAGGTTTAACATGAGCATCCCGACCATAAATAAAGCTTTGTTCTTTAACTATAATATAGTAAGCTTTATTAAGCTCTATAGCACGCTCACTAGATGGTAATAGAAGGTGAGAGATATCGTTATGCAAAATATCGAGTTCACTATCTTTTAAAACATCGTTTTCAAAAAACTTTTCTAATACTTCATTATTTCCTCTAAATTCATCACCCGCATTATTTTGTTCCAAATAAAAACTATATTCGTAAACTCCATTTTTGTTTAAAGGCTCTTTTATATTTTTAAGACCATTTGCATCTTGAGACCAATGATACCAACCTTTAAGTGTTGCATTATAGTCAAACTTTCTTTGAAATACAAAAGTAGAATCAGCTATAGCACCAATCCCGCTATGACAACCAATACAGTATTGAGTCTCTTCATAGTTTTGAGGTCGAAGTTCTCCATCTTCATCTTCAATAAAACCTTGATATGTCCATCCTAAACCAGTGTGTAGTCCTGTTTCAGTATTTCCTAAAATTGTTCTAAGTCTTTCTGGAAAAGCATCTTTTTCCATAATCTCAGCCATAGAAGCATTACTAAGTTGTGGGTAGGAATTCCAAGATGTTTTTTTAGCATATCTAAGTTCTTTCATTCTTGGAGCCATCTTTATTGAGTTGTTTTCATCTACATCAATATATCTGACACTATGAAGAAATTCTGTACCTTTTGGATATAAACCAGGTGCAATAAGATACTCGTTATAGATAAGTAATGGTTTTGCCTGACCTACATAACTCATTGAAAAATTTTCTAACTTTTTAGTTTGTGAGTTATAGCTTGGTTTTGTCCACTTAAATTTTATTAGATTTGTAGTAGTTAACTCTCCGTCTTGGTTTAAATCTACACCGAAAATATTTTCATCTACTTCATCTATATATATATCTTTTTGTTTGATAAGTGCTTCAACAATTGCTAGGTTTATTATGTATATATTTTTATCAAACGTACCACTTTCATCTTGTTGAAAAACATTCGGTAGTCTAATAAGCACATCATCTGTACTTCCGTTTGTAGGCCAAAATGTTCCCAGAAAAGGGTAATATGCAAAAGCTCTCCAACCGCTTAAATTTGAATCTGGAGTAACATCAAAACCATCATCATCAAAGTTAAAATAACAATCAGGTATGTAACCATTCCAAGTACCGTCATTATCTACATCCCATTGTGGAGGAAGGCTTTTTAACTTATTTGCCAGAGTTATAGTTGAATCTTTAATATAGTTGTTTTGTCTAACATATGAAAGTATTTCTGAATCACTTATACTTTCTACTAAATCAGTTCTGTCTTTAAAAAGATTTGTAAATTTATTGGTTTTTGTATATTCGCTAAATGCATATGTCTCTTGTAAGTTTGCATCATTAATGTAGTTTGGTTCTTTAGAATTTATGTGACAAGAAAAACAAGGATTGTGTGTTTTATTTATATTATCTTCAGTTTTTGTATAGCATTGACTGGTTACATAGGCAGCAGAATTATTTTTTGCAAGAGTAGATTTAAAATCAACTTCAATAGGTTCAATGTTATCTAAAGTATTAGAGATGTTTTTATCAACAATATCATTTGAACTCTTTGAACTTTGACACCCAATAAATGCAAAAATGCTAAAAGTTATAAAAATAATTGATAAATTCTTTCCCCTAAAGGAAAGAATATTGTATTTATTTGACTTCATAAATCACAGTTGAACCACTAACTTCATAAGATACTAAAAGTAAATCTTTTGAGTTTGGAGAAGCACTTGCAGGAATAAACTTCATACCTTCAGGAGATACATCATTTTGTGTATGAGTAACAACATAATCTACAAACTCAGGGTTCTGCGGATTACTTACATCATAAATCACTATTGCACTTTGACGCTCCAAGCCAATAAATGCATAAACTTTACCGTTTGATAGTTCGCCAACAACAATCGCCTCAGGCTCAGCACCTTTATTTCCACTACGACCATCAATCTCTTCATCATCTTGGTTAAATAATTTAGGTTCATATTTAGCTACAAGTTTAGAAATCTCATCACCGCTGTCCCAAACTAAATCACCATTATTATCCCAAATTGAGAAACTTCTACCGCCAAATGTATAAAGTTGAGTTGAAGTTGAAATATCACTCATAACTTTTAAATCATTTTCATTCGCATAAGCATCTGCTATAGAAGCATCAAGAGTTAGTTTCGATATTTTTATCTCATCAACAACTACGTCTTCATCATTTGAATCTAAATACTCTCTACCATCACCTTCATTAGCGGTAAATAAGTAGTTAGTCCCATCAATGTTATAAGCTACTATTGTATCAGGCTGATAAAGTGCTTTTAGACCAGGGTAATTTTTGAAAAGTATTTTTCCTTCTTCTTCAATATCTATCACGTTGTCACTTGAATAATCTTTTGAACCAAAAGATTTAACTGCATCTACGCTTGGAGTATCAGTTGATATATCTATAACGGCAAGTGCATTGTTCTCTTGTAAACTAACGTATGCCTTAGTCCCGGCAACTGCAATATATTCAGGTTCCATATCTAAAGATGTAGAGTTTGAATCTGTACCGCCAAGTCTAACAGCTGTACCGTCGTTTGCATTATTTAAATCACCATCAACAAAAGCAACTTCATTATAAACACCACTAGCAACAGTAATAATTCCAACAGTACCGTTTACATCATTATATGTTCCTGAGCTTGCATCTGGTTCACCTTCATTGGCAACAATTACTTTTGTTGCGTCTCCGTTAAATGTAACCATATCCGGTAAATAACCAACAGTTACTTCTTTATCAAATGTTCCATCAGTATTAAAAATAACTACCTTACCTTTAGTTGCAACTTTATCTGCACTTCCAACTGCAACAGCTACTTTTCCGCCTTTTGTATCTACACTTTGAACACTAGCTCCGTATGTAGATAAATCAATAGAACTTAATTTTACAGGTGCATTAACCTCATTAATATCCAAAATATCTAAAGTATTATCAGCACCATTTGTTATAAATACTTTTTTTGTAGTGCTGTCATAAGCAGATATTTCACTTCCGCCTTCTTTATTTGTATTGAATGCACTAAGCTTTATAAGTGATGAATTTACACCATCAAGGCCTTTAACACTCATAACACCTACAAATGATTCTTTTTGTGAATCTGTTGCACCATCAACATACCCCATAGGGTGTTGTGTAACAGCTGTCATATATGAAAAACCGTTTATATTTTTGTACCAAAATGGAGATGTAGTTTCTGCACCAAGAGGTGTAGTTAAAGTCCTAGTTAATTTACCATTGCCTAAGTCATAAGCCCAAACTATATTATTTAAGTGGCTTGATGTATCTTCACCTATGAAAAGCAGATTAGTATCTTCCAGATATGTTAGATTATCTGG
>JAPHSI010000136.1 GCA_026193155.1 Sulfurimonadaceae bacterium
TTATGACCTTCACCACCGATATATGAAATAACTTCAAATCCAGAAGTTAAACGAACTTTCGCAACTTTTCTTAAAGCTGAGTTTGGTTTTTTTGGTGTAGTCGTATAAACACGAGTACATACACCACGACGTTGAGGGCAAGATAATAGCGCTGCAGATTTTGATTTCTTTACAACTTTCTTACGCTCTTTACGAATCAATTGATTGATTGTAGGCATTGTTTTCCTTTACTTAATTTTTCCAGTAGAATGTAACTCGCTGTTTCACAGGGAGTTATAAACGCGCAATAATACTAAAATTCTATTTAAAGTAAGCTTATTTTAAGAGTTAGTTTACCTATTATGGAGCTTAGGCAGTGTTTTGTAAAAGTCTTTTTGTCATCTCTTTCATTATCTGTACACTTATATTTGGATAATTATTTATTATCTCGTTAAAAGCTTTTTCACTAAAAACTAATGTAACGACATCATTTATAGCTCTTACTGTTGCTGTTCTTTTAGTCTTAGCAACTATAGCAATCTCTCCAAAATAATCACTACTATGAAGTTCATTTATTTTTTCATTGTTTTTTATTATCTCAACTTCTCCACTAAGAAGTATATATAAATTATTTGCTCTATCCCCTTGAGAGATAATTTCTTGATTTACTTCATATTCAACTACATTTGACTTTTTTGCAAGATTATATAGCTCATCAAATGATAAAGAAGCAAAAAGTGGAACTTTAGATAAATAAGCTATTTTTTCATAGCTAGTCACCTCATCACTTTGACGAATAATTTTATTTACTAAAGATTTTAAATCATCATCTTCATCTACTAAAAACATTTTTAAAACATCTTTAGATTCAAATTCATAGTTTTTTACTGCAATCAAGGCAGATATATTTATATGTTTATTATCATATTCTATAAGTTTTATAATATTTTCAAGATTATGATCAATAGTTATTTTTGAAGTATTATATAATTCATTATGAATCTTTTTTAAATGACTTACGGTAGCATTGCTCATAAAATCATACATTTTAGGGCTCAAGCCTACTACATCATTATTAAAATATTTGAAAGCTCTTTTACAACTATCAAATTCAACCTCATGATTAGAGTACATTTTTTCTAATAATTTAAATAACTCTGAAGAGAGTTTATCAAACTCTTCTTGAAGAACTTTTTTTAAGAAAAAAATCTCTATCGTACAATCATCGTACATAGAGTTATTCATCATAGACAAAAATTCCATTTTTTCAAGTATATTTAATACATTTAAACTAAGATTTTCATTTGAAGATATTATTGTCTCCATTATTACCTCATGTTCATGTTCAGATATATTAAATTCTTTTTGTATTGATTTTAAAAAGTTTTTATTTAACTCATAATCTTTTGAGAATGCAATTTCAAGCATCTCATAGTAACTTCTAAGGTGATATTTCTTAGCATCATTTTCACTCGATACTAAATTTTTAAACAAGCTTATCATTTTATTTTCCTCTACTTACATAGAGTATTATTATACACTAAAGACTCAAACTAGCCAAAAAAAACAACACACTTGTTATTGCACCACTTAATAATGCATACGGTAGTTGGGTTTTCACATGTTCCGCCACATCACATTCTGCCGCTAATGAAGATACAATAGTGGTGTCGGATATAGGTGAACAATGGTCACCAAATATTGCCCCTGATATCACTGCTCCAAAAAGAATTGGTGTTTCTATTCCTATTGCCACGGCTATTGGTGCGGCGATAGGAATCATAATACTAAATGTACCCCAACTTGTTCCCGTAGCAAATGCCATAATTGCACTTAATGTAAATACAACGGACGCTATAAATGAAATATGAATATTTTGACTTGCATATGAGGCTAAATACTCACCTGTTTTTAACTGACTTGTAACATCACCTATAGCAAAAGCTAAAAGCATAATAACTGCTAATGGAAAAAGATGCTTTATCCCCTTAAAAGATATAGTAAAAAATTCTTTTACCCCTACAACTTTCTTTGGAATATAATACATAAAAATGAAAGCTAAAATACAGAGCATTGTATAAAAAACAGAACTTGAACCACTACCTTTTAGTATATTTCCATTTCCTGTTATATATAAAAAGATAAAAACAAATAAAACCATTAAGACAATTGGTAAAATCATTAAATATTTTGAAGCTATTTTATCAGTTCGCTTGCTCTCGATTATTGGCATATTGTATTTTGAGTTTTTCATACTTTTGAAATCTATATCAAACCATATGGATATAAAAACAATCACTAATGTTACAATTGCATAAAAATTATACATTAATGAGTTTATAAGTAAATCTATCCCATTTCCACTTATAGCTCCGGTTGATACCTGCGTTGTAATTAGTCCTAAAAGCAATGCACCATATCCATTAAATACTAAAAGAGATGAAATTGGAGCAGAAGTTGAGTCACAAACATATGCAAGTTTTGCATTTGATATATTATATTCTTTACAAAAAGGTTTACCAACCGCCCCTGCTACCAAGGCCGTTATAGAAGTCTCTACAAAAATAACTACACCGATTATATAACTAAGAAGCAAAGCCGAACGTTTTGATTTTACAAGTTTTTTTTGATTTTGAATATAATCAATAAATCCATCTACTCCGCCAGATTTTTCTATCAAAGCCATGATAGCACCGACTAATATTATAAAAGACAAAGTTTTTAAAATCCAAGCTTCGGATAATAATGATATAAAAAGCCCATAAGTAGACACTAATGTTTGTTCAATATTAAATCCCTCTATAATAAACAAACCTACAATAGTGCCAATAAAAAGCGAAAGCAACACATTGCGTGTATATATAGCTAAAAATATAGCCAAAAGAGAAGGTAGTATGGAAAAAAATGTAGGTTCTATAATTAAAACTCTATCTCTAAAAGTGTTAGACCTACACGTCCAAATTTTTCTTTATATAACTCACACTCTTTTTGCTTAACTTCTTTAAAACCAAGCTTTTTATACAGTAGTATAGTTTCAAGCGAACCTATTTCTACTATTGTCTGAGCTATTCTATAGCCTTTTAATCTTGCTGTTAACAAACTTTTTTGCATTAAAGCTTTTAAAACACCGACATTTATAAAGCCCTCTAGCTCTTCCATAAAATCAAATATTAACGTACGATTATTTTGTTCAAAATCACATAAAGTTAAAATATCTTCATATTCACTAATATCGCCCGTATAGTTAATCTCTTCTAATGATTTAATAAATGCTTCGTGCGTAGATATTCGAGGCTCGTAACTACAAAGAGTACCCACTTGTTTACCATCTATATTTGCTATTAAAAAATTGCTAAAATGACAATGATTTTTAGTTTCAGTAACCACAAGTTTTTCCAAGTAACTCAATAAATCATCATCATTTTTAACTCCAAAAACCAAATCATATATACCTATTTTTTTTTCAGCTCTAGAACTTTGAAGAATCATTTGTGCTAAAAATCCAGCATCCTCTTTTGATGCCTTGGAAATACCTATGCTCATAATATTTTTCCGTAATTAATCTCTTTCATATTTTAGTAATAGTAACATATCTTATGCTAAAAACTTTCTTAATCATCATAAATTTGCATATATTTGTTTACGCCGCACAAATTGTGCTGGTTGTAGCCCAAAATACAGATACTTCCAAAGCAATACTACAACGATATGAGAATAACCAAAAAGTTGGTAATCCAATAGATGTAAATATTGGAAAAAATGGTCTGGCTCATGGACTAGGGATATCATCATTCAAAATAAATAATAAAGAGTCAGATAAAATAGAAGGCGATAAAAAAGCCCCTATAGGAGTATTTAAACTACATTATCTATTTGGTTATGAAAAAAAAGATAAAAACTACAACATGAACTATATACAAGTTGATGAAAAATATACCTGTATTGACGATGCTCAATCTATATACTATAACTCTGTGCTAAACTTTGTAGACAAAGACGCTAAAAGTTTTGAGTATATGAAGCGGGATGATGACCAATACAAACTTGGTATTGTAGTAGGTCATAATGATATTAAAAAGCCAAATGCAGGTTCATGCATCTTTATACACGTTCAAAAAGCCGTAGATGCACCTACTGCCGGATGCACATCCATGAGTTATGAAGATTTAAAAGAACTCGTTTCTTGGTTGGATTCTAAAAAAGACCCTATTCTTATTCAAGTAGCAAAAAAGCATCTTAATCAAGTAAAAAAACAATATCCAAACTTGGAATTATAATAAGGACTAAAATGATAAAAATACTTTTTTCAATCTTAATGTTATCCACTATGATATTTGCATATGAGAGTGGTCTTGAAGCTTTTAAAGCAAAAGAATATAAGAAGGCTTTTGAGTTATATACGAAAGAGGCAAAAGCCGGAAATAGCGTCTCACAAAATGCACTTAGTTATCTGTACTTTAACGGCATCGGGACACAAAAAGATAAAGTTAAAGGTATGGAGTGGCTAGATAAGGCTGCACATAATGCTGATGCACAAGCACAATATGATTTAGCTATGATGTACTTTGATGGTTTAAATACTAAAAAAGATTTAAAAAAAGCAGCTTTTTGGCTGGAGCGTTCTAGTGATTTGCAAAATCCAAAAGCACAATATAATCTAGCTCTAATGTACTACAATGGTGACGGAGTTGATCAAAATATAACTAAAAGTTCTCAACTTTTGGAAATTAGTGCAAAAAAAGGCTATGAGCCTTCTATACAAAATATAGGTCGCATCTATATGCAACTTATAAAATTTGACAAAGCAACTTTTTGGTTAGAAAAAAATGCACAAAACGGGGATGTAGATGCATACTACCTGCTGACTGAAATTTACTGTTCTCAAGAAAAATTTAAAAAAGCTAAACAATGGGCAAAAAAATCTATAGAAGCTGGTAATACTCAAGCCAAAGAACTTTGGGATAAGCATAATTTGAAAAAATATTAATTATAAGATATAATTTTCATACTACACTTTGGAGTAAGTTATGAAAATTATTATCTCTTTGCTATTGTTATATAGCGTCTCTTTCTCATCAAACAAATATCCTTCATCAGAGTCATGTAACGAATGTCATGAAAATATATATCGCGAACATACTAAGTCAATGCATCACAATTCATCTATTTTCAAAGATGAAATACATGCAAAAGTTAAAAATGCAGTGAATAAAGATAAATACAAGTGTGCAATCTGTCACATGCCTGCTGCAAAAAACCTAAGAGCACTTATGAATGGGGATGAACAGCCAAATCCTAAAAGCTATAGACAAACAGACGGCGTATCATGCTTTTTTTGTCATCAAATCAGTAAGATCTACGATTCAAAAGTTCATAAAATAAACTTCTCAAACTACAACGGTGAAAAAAAACCAACTGTATTTGGTAACTTGAAAAAACCGTATGAAAGTAATGAACATCACTCAAAAAGCAACGAGATATATAAAAATAGTGAAGTTTGTATGGGTTGCCACTCTCATAAACAAAATTCACACGGCTTTGAAGTATGTAATACAAAAAATCAGTATGATAAAACCAGTGATTGTATAGGGTGTCATATGCCTTCAACTCCAGGGACTATAGAGAAAAAAGACAAAGGAATGAGAGATAGTTATAAGTCTCATGAGTTTTTAGGTGTACACTCCGATGAAATGGTAAAAAAAGCAGTCAAACTAGAGTTAAGCTATAAAAATGAAAAGATAAATTTAACCATCTCAAATAAGATGGGGCATTCTATCATTACACATCCTATGAGATTAAAATTTGCAAAAACTGTTGTAAGAAGAGATGGAAAGGTTATTTGGAGTAATTTTAAAGATTCGCCTCTTGAAGATAAAAAAGCTACATTTTTAATCATACTTAAAGACGATAAGGATAATCCTTCTTTGCCAAATAAAGCAATAGGGTATAAAATAAATAGAAATCTTAAAGCAGCAGCTTCTGTAGATATAACATATGATGTAAAACTACAAAGAGGCGATGAGATATCAACAACATGGATTAGTTATATTGTCAATCCAAAAATTGCCAAAAAACTTGATATAAAAACTAAGGAACTTATAAAACCTTATATTGGAGAGAGTGAATCAATAATGGTATATTAAACAGGTATTATTTTATACCCTGCTCCGTATACATTTGTTAAACTCTCTTTTGGTATTTTACTTCTTAATCTTTTAATAAGTGATGTTATAGAATCTGAAGAGAACTCTTTTTCTCTATCATTTTTATATATCTCATAAAAAATATCTTGTGGACTTATTGGTTGATTTGGAGTTGCACATAACATATTTAAAACCAATACTTCACGTGCTTTTAATGGTACAGGATTATTGTCTTTATATAAAACTTGAGATTGCATCTCCCAGTATATATCTTCTGAGAGATAAATCCTTTTTATTGCTTTTCTAATGTTTTCAACAGCTTCAAGTAATACATGTTTTAGCTTTTCTGCATTTATAGGTTTTATAAGATACGTCTCCAGATGCAACTCTATAGCTTTTAGTAATTTTTCTTCTTCAGAATGTGCACTCATTACTATTATTTTTGTATCTTTATCATCCTCTCTGATTTTTGATATCAAAGTAAGCCCGTCCATTGAAGGCATATTAATGTCGGTAATAATAATATCAGGCTTTTTATCTTTATACAACATATAAGCTTCATCTCCACACTCAGCCGTATGAACTTTTATAAAGAAAATTTGTAAATACTCTTTTAAAAACTCTCTTAACTCATCTTCATCTTCTGCTAATAATATAGATATGTCTTTTATTTTTTGTATTTCCATTTTAAAATCCTTATTACCTTGTTTTTATAGTAAACAGTGCACCATTTTGATTATTTTGTGCACTTAATTCACCACCCATATTGTCCTCTATTATCATTTTTGCTATGTATAACCCAAGTCCAGTTCCGATAGATTGGTGTTTGGTCGTAAAATATGGGTCAAATATTTTTGATAAGTTATTTTTACTAATCCCACCACAATTATCTGAAATACTAAGTACATTAAAGTCTGAATCTTTATATAAAGATATATCGATATGTAGATTATCTATCATTTTCTCAACTATAATATCTCTTATATTTGATAATATTGTTACTATAACTTGAACATATTCATTCATCAAACCATAAGTCTCTAAACTGTTATCTACAGATAAATTTATTTTTACATCCGTATCTTTTTTTTTGGTTAAAAAGTCAACTATACCCAATGCTTTATCTAAAGCTTGGGATATATTAAACATAGTTTTTTCTTTGTCAGGTTTATAATAGTTTATAAAATCTTCTATAGTATCTGACATATACTCCATACGTTTAGTTATACTCTTTAGTTTTTCATCAATTTCATCTTTACCAAGTCTATTAAGCTGATTCTTTTCTTCCATAATTGCCACAACCGTATTGACTATGGCAAGAGGTTGTCTCCACTGATGTGCAATATTTCCAATCATTTCACCTATCTCTGCACGTTTTGATTGAGCAAAAAGTTGACGGTCTCTTTCTTGAATGGTTTTTTCTTTCTCTTTTAACTCATCAATAGTATCTAAAAGTTCACGGTTATATTTTTCTTCAATATAAAGGCCACAATCAAGATTTTTCATATCTTCTATAAGGTTTTTAATATATTGTTTTTGAATAACCGAACCATGTTGAGGAGCTATTAGCTCAATATCCAGCTGCTCTATCTTTTTTAGTGCGTAATTAAAAATATCGCGGCTTGGCATATATTCTTGATGAAATTGTTTAGCTTTTTCAAAATAGGTTTTATCTGCATAAAACTCCCACGATTCTTCAATACCGCCAAAAATATCCCCCGAAAAAAGAGTTTTTGTATTTGGCTCGTAACTTACAAATGCTCCAGGCGAATGACAATAAGGTGTAGTTAAAAATTCAAGTTCAAAGCCATTGCTAGTTACTAGTTTGTTGTCATTTTTATCTATCTTATAGTACTTAGACGTGACAAGATAGTGTTTTATCAAAACAGACATTCTAGAGTGTGTAACTATATACAAATCATCTCTATCTATAAGTTTTTCAATCTCTGGAACTGCTGCAGCCAAATCTGGATCTTGATGATGTAAGATAATATATTTTATATCTTTTATATCTATAAGAGATTTAACTTTTCTAACTGTCTCAGAAAATTCAAGCATAGAACCGGGGTCTACCAATATAGATTCATCTTCATTTTTTATAAGATAAGGATGACATTGAAATGGGTCGTTTTTTAATTGCATCCCGACCCAAAAAATATTTGATGCTATTTCAATAGCTTCATTATAATTATGCTTCTTCACCCTTAAACCATTCTAACTGTTTACGTAATTCAACTACTTTTCCAACTACAATTAGTGCAGGTGTCGGGACATCTTTAGCTTTTTCAACTATATTATCTAATGTACCCACTACAACTGACTGATCTTTTGTAGTCCCTTTTGATATTACAGCACATGGAAAGCTACCTTCTTTACCAACTTCTTTAAGTTTTTGAGTAATCTTTGGCAGATTATGCAGACCCATCAAAAATACTATAGTATCATCGGTACGAAAATTCTCCCATGGAATTTGTGATACTTTTTTATTTGGTGATTCATGACCTGTTACAACTCTAAAACTAACTGCAACACCACGGTGTGTAACTGGAATTCCGGCATATGCAGGGGCAGATATAGCTGAAGTTATACCCGGGATTATCTCAAATCCGACTCCTCTTTCATGAAGATATGCAGCTTCTTCACCCCCGCGGCCAAATACGAAAGGGTCACCGCCTTTAAGACGAACTACATTTTCATGTTTTAGAGCATTTTGATATATAACTTCATTTATATCATCTTGAGGCATGATATGACGACCATCTTCTTTGCCTACATAAACAAATTCACAGCCATCTTTAGACATTTCTAAAATATCAGGATTGGCTAACCTGTCATATATAATCACGTCAGCCTCTTTTATTACACGTGCTGCCTTTATAGTTAAAAGTTCTACATCACCAGGACCTGCCCCTGTTAAATATACATTACCCATTAGTTTTTCCCTTCATAAATAAATATACCTGATGGTTTTTTAATTTGAAATATCTCTCTACTTAACCACCAACCTTCAGTATTTAATACTGCAATTTTATTTGTATCATTTACTGATACATATAGATTTGGTCTAACTTTTGACCATCTAACATGAAGGACTTTTCCGTCAAACTCAAATCTTTTTATAATTTTTAACGTTTTAGTATCTATAATCTGAATCACAGGAAATTTTTTGCCGCTAAAAGTAACAGCTAAATATTTTTTATCTGGTGATAATGATGTAAATACAGGTAAACCTTCTGTCTCTATATTTTTAACATGTTTAAAATCAGGTGTATATACCATTACTTTATTATTTCCAACTGCTGGTATGAAAACATGTCCCCCACCAATAGACCAAAATCCAAAATGAGGTACTTTTAATACCGGTTTTCTATCTTCTAACATAATTTTTATTTTTGAGTATTTCATAGTATCTAAATCAACTACGCCAAAGTGCTCACTTTGAAAAAAACCAGTTATAAAGTTATTGTCTTTAATCATGGCGTCAAAAGGCATTACACCAACATCTTCAAACTCTTTATAGATAACAAAATGTGGTTTTCCTTTTCCCTCATTTGTATCTTTTAGAACTGTTATTTTGTCATTGTCCATTTGCGAGAATATAAGATAATCTTTATATATTTTAATCCCGACATTCTTACTTCCAGTATTAAAAGACTGAAGCGGTTTTAAATCACGATCAAGTATATCTACACTTTTTTTAGCATAATTTGCAACTGCTAGATAATTTTCATTGATTGTAAATCCAATAGCACTATCACTAGTTTTATATTCAGCTAAAATCTTTTCACTCTCTGGATCAAATTTAACAACATATCCATCACGACTTATCACATATCCATCATGTCCTGAAAACTTAACAACACCATGGTTCATATTGTGTATACCTTTGATATGTCCACTTGGTATACCTTTTTCAATGATTGCCAAAGAATTACTTTCTCTCTCAACAACAAAGATTTTTTCATTTGTATCTAGCATTGCTTTAATCGGATTAATACTTTGAGCTTCAACACTAACTAATAATGATGAAACCAAAGTTGCCGTATAAAATATTTTTTTTATCATAATATTATCTCCTTCTCTCTTCTTGAGTTAAATAACAAGATGGGTCTTCACTCCATAAATCTCCGGTAATTGCATATGCACGAGCACGACTTCCACCGTTACAAATATCTATTTGTTCACAATCACTACATATTCCACTTATCTGCTTTCTAGGATGCGTTCTTAGTTGTTCTAACAATTCTCCTTTTTGCCAAATATCACTAAAGTCTTGCTCTAAAATATTTCCTATAGTAATAGGGAAAAATGGGTCAGGTCTTACATCACCTTCACTATTTATATTTAATAGTTTTCTACCTGCAGAGTTTCCACCCCATGCTACAAGACGATCTCTCATCTTATCTTTTAAATCCGGGTATTCTTTTGCAAATCTCTCTAAAAAGACAACTGCATCCATCTCCATATTCCCCGTAACTATTTCTATATCACGACCCTCTTTGTGGTACTGGAATGCTTTATCTAATATAAAATCAACCGCTTCTCTGCGTTGTTCTTTTGTTAAATCCATTTTAAGATTATCTAATCCACGACCTGAGTAAACCAGATGCGATATATATATTTTTGGGATATTCTCTTTCTCAACCATATCGAAAATATATTCTAATGAGTTAATGGTGTCTTTTGTCATAGTAAAACGGATTCCTACTTTAGCACCTGTGGAATTAGCAAGTTTTACAGCTTTTAAAGTCTCAACGAAAGCACCCTTCAAACCACGGAAATAATCATGAGTCTCTTCATCACCATCGATAGACACACCTACATAGTTAAAAGTGTCAACTATTTTATTGATATTTGACTTTGTAAAATATAATCCATTACTTGAAAGGTAAGTTATTATTCCGTTTTCTTTACAAAAATCAGCTATCTCAAATAAATCTTTCCTTGTCAAAGGCTCACCGCCCGAGAATATTATAAATTTTATACCGTTTTCTTTCATTTGCAAGATTGTTTTTTTAATCTGAGGTGTAGTTAGAGTATCGACTTCATCCAAAGTAGATTTTGAATAACAATGCAGACATGAGAGGTTACATCTGTTTGTAAAATTCCAAATAGCAATCGCGCCGTCTAAAACTCTAGGGTTTTGGTCTTGTACTACTGATTTTATTAAGTTTGTTAATCTAAACATTATTTACCTTTATAGGAGAGTATATATTCGCTTAGTGATTCTATCTCTGCATCACTAAGGTTAAACTGTGTCATAACTGTTCTTTTATAGCCAAATGCTTTATACATAGATTTTGGGCTAATTATATATGCCTGTATCTCTTCTTTTGTACGTTTAGAAGCTATTTCAGAAAAAGGAGGTCCAAAAGCCACCGCAGTTTGATGATGACAACCCCAACAATGCGTCTCAAATAGTTTTTTACCATTTAAGTCTTTTGAATATAGTAATGAAGATAAAACCGCTAACACTAAAATATATTTTTTCATACCTGTTCCCATTGAATTATTAATCCCTAAAAAGGATTTATAATTAATTATATAATTAAAGAATATCTTTTTATTGTATATTAATCGTTGACTTTAATCAATTTTGACAACATTTATATAAAATTTGGGAAAAAAGTGTGAAGTTTGTCAATTTGAAACAATATTGTGATTTTTTATAAAAGAAGGGTTTCTCTCCAAGAGGAGAGAAAAGTGCGATTAAGCACCTGGAATAGTTTGTCTATGCTCGATAGAGTAAGTAAAAGTTGGAGTTGTTAAACCTTTAATATATTTAACAAATTTACCAGTTTTAGCTTCATAAATACCGATACGACCAGCATTCCATTCAGAAATCATAGTCCAGTGACCGTGATTTGCAGGCTCTGCGTGTAAAATACGAGGAGTTACAGCTTTACCTTTAGCGTCTTTAACAGTTGGAACATTCCAGCTATAAAGAACTTTGTGAGTTACAGGATCTGTAACAGTACCTTTACTAGTACCAACAGTAATGATTCTATCTAACTCTAAAGTTTGTTTATTGATTAAGTGAACTTTATTCCAGTTAGTTGCTCCACCAAGTACATTATCAGCCCATAAGAATGGCGTATGCTCAGATGTACCGATGAATAGACCACCACCACCGATTGGGATTTGACGGATTACATCAAAGTTATCATCCCAGATAGTTACTTGACCTAAGTTCATGTTAACTGTAGCACCAAGTTGTTGGTTTAGACCTTCGTGGAACCAAGAAGAACCTTGACCTGGGTGTGGCTTAGCAGATGGACCAGTATAGATTTTAGTAACTAAAGATTTAGTTTTAAAGTCAACTACACCAACAACATCAGAACCTTGAGAAGCGATAAATAAGTATCTACCAATCTCTTTACCTTCATTTAGGAAACCATCGTGAAGAATTTTACCGATATTTGGAATATCACCAACGATTGGGAAATCCGGTTTAGAATAATCTACGATATAAACGTGACCACCATCTTTAAGTGCAAACGCGATATATGGACCGTATGGAGTGTCAAAAATACCAGCTACACGAGATGAACCGATGTTTCCATCAGGATCGATTACAGATGAAGTAGGATAAACTTTTAATGGCTCAAGAGTCATAGCGTCCATTAAAATAGCACCACCCGGAGTGTAGTTACCAGCCATTAGGTATTTACCGTCTGGAGATACCGCTAGACCACGTGATTCTTCACCAACTTGAACTTCAGCAATTTTTTGTTGACCCGGAGTGTTTAGGTCGAACATTGTAACTAAACCTGAACGAGAGATAGAATATGCATAACGTGGTTGACGTTTATTTGTAACTGTTACGTGAACAGCAAATCCAGCTTTATGCTTAGATAAAACTTTACCGTTTGTACCATCTACGAATGCAACTCTATATGCATCACGCTCAGTTACGAAACAGATATCAGTATTTTTCTTAACATCTACAGCCTGTGGATATTTTTTGAAAAATTTATTTCTATCATTAAGTTTTTTCCAACCAGCTTTTACATTTTCTAAAGTAAGTTGTTTAACTTTTTTACCTTTAAAGTGTTGAAGATAATCAACCATTTTATCAGCATCATCTTTTTTGAATTTTTCTTTAAACGGAGGCATAGCAGTACCAGGACGACCATTTAAAATAGTTTCAGCTAACATATAAGAATTTTTCTTATCGATAACTTTTGGACGTAAATCAGAACCAACACCACCTTCGTGATTTGGACCGTGACAACCTTGACACTCTTTTTCAAATACTTTTTCAACATCCATGTTAGATGTTCCAGCAAATAAACCCGACGATACTACTGCTAAAGCAGCAACTGATGTAACTAATTTGTTTAATCTCATTTTATTTCTCCTTCTAAAATAAAGATATAGCGAGGCCCCAAAGGGGCCCTGCAAACTAAATAACTTATTAACCCTCTTGCTCTAAACGAGCTTTCTCTTGTTTGTAAATCCAAATCATTGGAAGTACAATCACTGTGTGAAGAAAGATAGTTAGAGTAAGTGGACCTTGATTTAACCAACCAAAAAAGCTTGGTACAACATCTACAAATGGTTCAAACATAATATTTCTCCTTATCTTTCGTGAACTGGGTTTTTACCAGTACTTAAAAAGTCTTTTATTAAGAATAAGAAACCTAGGAACGTAACCGCACCCATAACAAGTCTCCAATCCATTGCTTGTGCAAACCACATACCAGACTGACCATCAAAATAAGCAGCCCATGTAGCACCCATTTGTGCACGAGACACAAGTACTTGAACATATCCTGCAATTGTTAACGCTACAGTCATTCCAACAACACCTGATGTAATTAAACTTACAGCCCAGATAGATGCTTTAGTATGCTTAAGAACTTTGATTCCGTTTGAGCCTTGAATTGCTAAGTACATCATACCAAGTAAAATCGTTGCATAAGCTCCAAAGAATGCCAAGTGACCGTGTGCCGATGTAAACTGCGTACCGTGAGTATATAGGTTTACTTGTGGTAATGTGTGGAAGAATCCCCAGATACCTGCACCTAAGAAGTTACCAAATGCATTTAAAACAAACCATGTAAACGCAGGTTTATTTGTAACAACAGATTTAACATGATCTTCATCTATATGACCTTCACCCATCTCTTGACCTTGAGTTTTACCCCAGTCATAAAGAACGTGAATAAACATAGCCACAAGCGGTAACGGCTCTAGTGCAGAGAATAACGCACCGATTTCCCACCAGTACTCAGGTGTACCAATCCAGAAATAGTGGTGACCTAAACCTAAGATACCTGAACCAAATAGCATAGCTACCTCGATCCATAACCACATCTCAACTACTTTACGGTGTGCACCGATAATAGTGATAAGACCATAAGCTGCTAATGCACCAACGAAAACTTCCCAAGTAGCTTCAACCCATAAGTGGATTACCCACCACCACCAGTATTGATCCATAGAGATATTATCAGTAAAGAACATACCACATAGATATAAACCTGAGAAAGCGATCATATCAGCCATTAATACTGTTACGATTCCTGAACGTTGACCTTTCATTCCCGTTAAGAAAAGATTAGCAACAAATCCAAGAGCTACCACAACAATACCAAAGTCAGCCCATCTTGGAGCTTCGATATACTCACGACCTTCATTAATAAACCAGATTGTAGTTTCGTCTGCCGGTCCAACTTGAACAAGTAGATATACTAAAACAACAACAACGATTGCTGCTGCAAAGATCCAGAATAATAATTTACCAAGTTTAATACCAACTGTCTCAATTCCAGTTTCATCAGGTAATAACCAATAAACTGAACCAAACATTGCAAATACCATCCATACAACAAGTGCATTAATGTGTATCATTCTAGCAACAGAGAAATCAATAATTTCAAATAAAAAGCCAGGCATTACATACTGAATAGCTGCAACAAGACCAAATAGTAACTGTGCACCAAATATGATAGCTGCAAAAGTAAAATACCATGTAGCTAACTGTTTTGACTCTGATGTTATATTATTTGCCATTTACTGCTCCTTGCATTCTTCCAAAGTTTCTTGGGAATCCATTCGTATCTATTGATGACATATGCTTAAGAAATGCCACTAAACCTTTAGCCTCTTCTGCTGTAATACCAAGGTTTGGCATCATACGAGCATGTGTCGGATAAGTTGATGGATGTTGTAAGAACTCAGCCATTGCTTCTTCTTTTGTATTTTTTCCTGTCATTGCCTGCATTGAACCAGTCGGTCCCCATGCTGGGTCTAACCATGCTTTTGTTAAATCCGGAGCATAATATGCACCATTTCCAAGTAAAGTATGACAGTTCATACAGTTTTTAGCTTGTGAACCTAGTTTACCTAAGTGAAGCAAAGACGCTGCTTCTTCTTCAGACCAGTCATCACGACCAAAAAACTTTTCTTTTTCCCCAATCACCGGAACTTCATGACCACGTTTTGTGTCCATTTCGTAAGTGATTTTGTAATTAATAACCGTTGGAGCTGGAACTCTCTTAGTTACGCCACTTTGTAAGTCAGCGTCAGTACCCATTGAAATTTGACCCATTGAGTCAAATGTTAACCAAATTAGTAATACTGATGCAAATCCTGTAATCCACGCCGCCGAACGTTGCCAGAAACGATTATCACTCCATACAGATTTTTTAGCCACTGTACCCTCCTATTTTTATTGTTGATATATACTTATTGTTAATGTTCATTCTCTTCATGAACATTATCTTGCATGTAATAGACTGCATGTGGAAGTAATAATAGTCCAAAAGCAGCAACAACTAATGCTTTTGCCGTAAACTCACCAACATGCATTAAATTTCCCATTATATATAAACAGTATGCTGTTAACACCCAAAAAAAATACCCAATAGGCATTGTCCATTTTTTAAGTAAATTAACTTTTACAGCCGTATATATACCAACATAGAAACCTCCAAATATTAAAACGAACGCAGAAGATACAAAGATTGGTAAGAAATCATCTAATGCAATTTCCGGTCTGATTATTACTGGGTCAATCATTTTTTTCTCCTCTAGATTCGTTTTTAGTTCTTCAGAATCGTATGAAGTTTAGCACTATTTAAAATTGCTTCCATTGACTTAAATCAATTTTTTTATTTAATTTATATTTTAAGTTTGTATTAAAATTATCTGTTACCTTATGAAACAATGTTAAAAAAATAACAATTTTTACTAATACTGTCACAAATATGTCATATATAATATGTTAATGGATATTATATATAGTATAGCAAAGAGGAAAGAGTTAGTGTAAATACTATAGTGAATAAAATGACTACTTTACGCTTCGTAGCCTCGTTAATAGCGTACTTTTCTTCTAAAAAGTCACCTAATTTTAAACCTGGATATACTGTAAAAAGCAGCATCGGAAAACACATTACTAAGATTATGACGATATCTAAAACCATTATTAAAACTTTATGATAATTTTTTATTTAATATTTAAATTGACTTGCATCAATTCCTTTTATTGAGCGTTATTATATCATATAATCACTTTTAAACTTAAGGAGTGTGTAATGAAAAATGGTTTTATATCTGTCGCTTTAATCTTAGCTGTTCCATTTGTATTTTTAACTGGTTGTGGAGGGACTTCACCGAGTCCTGGTTTTTCTGTAGAAAAAGAAAAACATACTGAGGGTACTTTGTATCTTAATCATAATAATAAAAATTCTCTGGAACATATTATAGAAAAAGCTGCTGCAAATTCTGGATGGGATATAACAAAATTCAAAAGTGACAGAGTAATAGCTGAAAGAGTTGATGGGGATACAACTTATTCTACTACTTTAAAATTATTTGAACGTGATAGATGTATAGAATTTGAAAATGGAAGTGATACATCTGATTCTGATGTTTCAGACTTACGTGATGCAATAGAGGATGAGGCAGAAAAAAGCTCATCTAATAGTCATTAATCTAACTATATTATGCAACTTAAATTCAACTAGTTTGAATCCAAGTTGTATATAGTTCTTTTTAAAAGTATTCTTCGAGTCTTTCTTTATCTATTTTTTTAGATTTAACATCTATAATCTCTTCATCTTTAAAAAACTTTAGTATCCTTGAGAGTGTTTCTGGAGATACACCAAGCATCTCTGCAATAATAATATTTTTAGTTTCAAAAAAATCTTCTGGATGTGAGTACAGATATTTCGCTATTCTCTCTTTAGAGTCCAAAACCAAGTTTGTTGATATTATATTCTCTAAATTTTTTATCTTATAAATTAAAGATGTCAACATTCTAAGTGATAATATAGGCGAAGCTAAAATAACATCCTTTAATTTGTCAAAATCTATTTTTAAGTATTCAACATCTGTATGCGCTTTTGCAGTTGCCGGATATGGAATATGCTCAAAATTAGCAACTTCACCAATTAACTCATCGGAATTAAAATACTTTAAAACAATCTCTTTATGTTGAGAAGATGTTTTATAAAGTTTTACTATACCTTTTGTTAAAAGATATAAATATTTTGAATCATCACCCTCATAAAACAACAGTTCATCTTTGCCTGCTTTATGCTCAGTTGCAAAACTTTCAATATTTAAAATCGTATCTTCATCTAGGTTGTCAAATAGTACTATGTTTTGTAGTTTAGTTTTCATGTAGCCATTATATAATTTATTTTTTAAGTTTAAGTAAATCTATAGTTTAAGTTAAGTTAACTAATTATATTATGTTCAATAATTTTTTTTATGAGGTATATTATGAGTTTTAGAGAGTACATACATGCTGTAGGAACCGGACCAAAAGGTAATAGAGATTTAACATATGAAGAATCTTACGATATGATGAAACAGATATTAAACCAATCCGTGCATCCTGAACAAATATCGGCTTTTTTACTTGGATGGAGACTGAAACCTGAAACTGTAGATGAGTTTAGAGGAGCACTTAGTGCTTGTGATGAATTAATAACATATAGTGATATTCCTAATTCTATAGAACTTGGATATCCATTTGACGGCAAAAGAAGAAATCCATATATATTTCCTCTTGTAGCTAAAGAGCTTAAAGATTCCGGTTTAGATTTAGTTGTAATTGGGGATGAACTGCAACCGGCTAAACACGGTATTACTACTAAGGAGGTATGTACATCTTTGGAACTACCAGAAGGTGTTAAATATTTTGACAGGGCTGACTTTTTTAAAAAGATGAGTGAACTCACACAAATAAGAATGAGACTAGGGCTCAGAACTGCGTTTAACACTATAGAAAAATTGCCCCATGTTGCTAAGAGTAATTTTGCAATTACCGGAGTTTTTCACAAACCATATGTAAAAAAATATGTTGAAATATTCTCAGACAGATACAAAAGATTTGCACTTATACAAGGAAATGAAGGTACACCTGAACTTTTTAGCAAGGGGCGCATGTGGATAGGTAATGACGGTAAAACAGAAGAATTTATAATAGACCCTGCTCATTATGGAATCAACTATACTAAATCTTGGGAAAACATAAGTTTTGAAGAGTCACTAGATCAAATAAAAAATCCTACAGATGAGTATTTAAAGCTTGCTCGCCTTAATGCAGCAATTTATCTTTTTATAGCCCAAAAAGTAAAAAGTATAGATGAGGGATATGAACTCTTAAATGGATAAATTTTCAAACCATGTGAAAAATATTTCACACGGTTTTTTCCTTAGCATCGGTACTACTATAGCTGAACCATCTACTATATTACCATTGATTGTTAACTACTTTGGTGGAAGTTCTATTCTTGTTGGTTTTTTTGCAGCACTACTTAGGGGTGGTGCTATACTTGTACAACTTTTTGCAGCTTTTAAAGCTCAAAGTTATGAATATATGATGCCATATATTCGCCGTGTATTTCTAATACGTTTTATATCTTGGTTTTTAATAGGTGTAAATATAATTATATTTGGTGATGAGTATCCTACATTTACACTATTTTGCATCGGGATTGGCTTATTTTTCTTTTCTTTTAGTGCGGGATTTGGAGCAATTTATTTTAAAGATATAATTGCTAAGATATTTTCACATAAATTTCGTGGAAAAACTATGTCTTACAGACAGTTTTTCAGCGGGCTTGGCGGATTACTCAGTGGTTCCCTTGCAGGATACATTTTACATAAATACGATGCACCTCTAAGTTTTGGAATCCTTTTTATATTAAGTTCTTTTATTATGGCAGCAGGTTATATCTCATTTTCACTTATTGATGAGCCGAAAAAAGAAAAAGTTGCCAAAAGAGAAAAAAAATTCAGTCTGTTTTTACAAAATGCATTAGGGATATTGAAAGCTGATAAAAGATTACAAACTCAGCTAAAAACTTTTTTTTTAGCGTATGGATATCTATTATCCCTACCTTTTATAATACTAGATGCACAAAATAAAATAGACCTAGACGGTGTAGCAATAGGAAGTTTGATTACCACTCAAATGGCAGGTGCAATACTAAGTAATTTTTTATGGGGCACACTAAGTTCTAGAGGTTTAAATAAACTTACAACAAATATATCTATTTCTTTTTTAATATTTGCAATTTCTACGGCATTTATAGCATCTACACTATTTGAATATATGTTAATATTTTTCTTAGTAGGAGCAGCTATAGATGGAAACCGTATAGCTTCAGGAAATTTGATGTTAGCTATCGCACCTGAAGACAAACGACCTATATATGTAGCCTTACATATAAATATAGTGTCTTTTGGAATATTTTTCTCCTTGCTTGGAGGAATATTACTTCACCTGTTTGGATACACTTTTTTATACACTTCAACAATATTTTTGTTACTTTTTTCATTTTACTTCTCATTAAAACTAAAAGATTGATATACATCAAAGACCTATTTATACCCTCTTAGTTATAATCTTTCAAAAATAAGGCAGGCATATGGTAACAAAAGAGCAAATATTTGAAGCTGTTTCAACTGTTAACGATCCAGAAGTTGGGTTTAACCTTGTTGAAATGGGACTTATATACGATGCCTCTTGTGATGAGGATATGAAAGTTGTAGTAACTATGACATTAAGTACAAAAGCTTGTCCTCTTCATCAAATGATCGTACAGTGGGTTAAAGAGGCTGTTTTAAGAGAATTGCCTAGTGTAATGGAAGCTGATGTAGAGCTTGTTTGGGAGCCTGAATGGAATGTATCTATGGCAACAGATGAAGTAAAAGCAAAACTTGGCGGAATGTAATTAAATTTAAAAAGGATAAAAATATGAGTCTACCACAAGATGCTCAAAAAATAGATGTTGCAGGTTCTACTGTAGATTTTTTCAAATATACGGATAATGGAGTGGATGTTTATCAGTTTAATACAAGTATGTGTGCACCACCTGATCCAATGGTAAATGCGATGGCAGGTCTTCAGCTACTTAATGAAAACAGTGCCCTAGTTATGATTAATCATAAATCTCCAGGTGGTTTATTTCCAAAAATAGATGCTGAGTTCAACTATGTTGTTCAAGAGCTTGATGATGGAAACGTAAAAGTAGTTTTTACTAGAAAAGACGGAGCTGCTGCTACTACCGACTTTGCTTCTAATACTTGTAGCGGATAATTAAACTTTGGCAGTCTCAACGGATTTTGCTCCACCATTTAAACTTATAGCACCATATTTTATAATAGGTGCTGTCATTTTAGTTCTTAGTACTTTTTTACTTTTTACATTTGATATTACGACAATTCAAAGCGTAGAACCAAATCTACTGGCTTGGGTGCATCTATTTTTACTTAGTTTTGTAATGATGGTTATATTTGGAGCTATGGCTCAGCTCATTCCCGTTGTACTAGAAGTGGGTCACTTTGCAGTTGATTTATACTATGTAATATATCCTCTACTTTTTATAGGTACTGTTTTAATGGCTATAGGCTTTCATTCTGTGCCTATCATACTACCTTTTGGAGGTGTTACGGTATTAATAGCTTTATCAATATTTTTATTTGAGACATCATTAACAATAAAAAAAGTTGAAAAATATAATTTTGTAATTCTGAGTGTACTTATAGCAAACATATTTTTAGCAATAGGTATGATTTTTGGAATTATTATGGCACTTGGATATGCCGGTGTAATTATAGTAGATATACCTGCCTTACTTCACGCACATATATTTTTAGTATTTGTCGGTTATGTTGGTGTAACTATTATGGGGATGAGTTTAATATTACTGCCAATGTTTTGGTTATCTCATAGTTTTAGCTGGGATTATGTAAAAAGTGCTTTAGTTATATTGGCACTAGGTGTCATCTCTATAGCTTTATCACCAATACTTAATATTTTAATATTAGACACTATAGGATACATTTTAAGCATAATAGCATCAACACTCTACTTTTATCAGGTATATATTATTTACAAGAAAAGAGTGAGAATTGAAAATGATATATACTTTAAATCACTTATATTCTCTTATATATCACTACTTACCGCTTTAATTTTAGGAATGTCATACCTTGTAGCTCCAAGTGAAAAACTTATTATATCAACAGGGTGGTTATTAATTGGAGGCTATATCAGTTTTTTAATTGTAGGGCATCTATATAAAATAGTACCATTTTTAGTTTGGTATGAAAGGTTTTCACCTCTTGTCGGAAAAGAAAAAGTACCTATGCTTGCCGATATGATTCCTCAAAAAAGTGCAAATCTTCAGTTCTGGCTTAATTCTATCGGTATTATTATCTCTACATTAGGGATACTATTTGAATCAAATGAGATTTTTTACAGTGGGGTTAGTTTCTTAAGTATGGGAAGCTTGTTTGTTTTAAAAGATATCATATATATGATTAGATTTAAGAGTTAGAAACTAACTCTTAATACTTCTAAATCCCAAAAAAACTTTTAATAAATTCTCTCTCTTTAACACTTTCTATAAATATTTTTACAATAGTCTGGTTATTATCACCCATAACAATAACATCATTGTTTTCAACTTTTAAATGTGTTTTAGCCCATTGTTTATCTAATTCATCTTTACGGTGAAGTACTTCAGCAGCACTCGGTTTTTCCTTTGTGCCCGTCACCGTGTTTAAAATACTCAAACCACCAAGTCTTTTTTCATACTGATAGGGACTGTATTTAACTATAGCTTTATATATTCTATCTTCTTTAGCTTCTGGGGCAGCTCTTTGCATAGCCAAAAATCCTAAAACTAAAAAACCAAACAATAATCCGAACATTAAACCTTTTTTAGGATTCATTACCATTTTTTCCAACTTTCTATATATTTTTTTGCTTTTTCATCAAGCATTTTCATTCTTTCTTTCCCTTTTGGAAGAGTTTTACGTAAGTTTTTCATCTCACGTAAAAACTCACCTATACTATCTGGAATTGTATCTTCTAGATACATTCTAATACGTTTTGCCATAGCTGGAGATGCACCTGATGTTGATACTGCAATAGTCAAATCATCTTTTTTGATATAGGATGGAAAAATAAAATCACAATAATCAACTGAATCAACAGAATTACATAAACAATTATACTTTTTTGATTCTTCAAATATCTTTGCTTGAAGAGGTATATCATCTACTGCTACTATCACTACGGCAAAATCTTTAATATCACCAACTTTATATGCACGTTGTTCAAATTTTAAATTGTTGTTCTCAATCGTTCTTTTCATATCTTCTGATAAATCTAGTGCAATTACAGATATATCTTTTGTAAAATCTAGCAGATGGTCCAACTTTTCATAAGCTATAAAACCACCGCCAACTATAAGAATTTTTTTATTGTCTAACTTTAAAAATGCTGGAAAATACGCCACATGCAACCTTGTTTTTTTAGTATAGTATAATAACATATTCTATTAAATTATATAATTGATTTGTATCAATGGCTTATATTTGTATTTTGATTACAATCATAATGTAAAATAACAGAACTTTACATAAGTAACAACAAGGTTTTAAATGAAAAATGAAATACTATCTAGAGTACAAAAAAAATTTCCACTAGTTGCTAAGCCGTTTGAAGTAATAGCGAATGAATTAGGTATTAAGGAAGAAGAAGTCTTAAATATCCTGCAAGAGGAAAAAAAGAATAAAATTATTCGTCAAACATCTGCAATCTTTGATACGAAAAGGTTAGGTTATAAGTCCTCTTTAGTCGCTTTCAAAGTTAAACCAGAAAATATCAATGCAGCTGTTAAAATAATCAATTCTCATCCGGGTATTTCACATAATTATGAAAGAAACCATGATTTTAATATTTGGTTTACTTTAGCAGTAGCACCAGATAGTAAGTTAGGTCTAGAAAAGACACTTGAAGTACTTGCGAAAGTAACTGGAGCAGATGATTATATTATGCTTCCTACACTTAAACTATTTAAAATAAATGTAAAACTAAATACTACAGGGAAAGATGAGAAAAAAGAGGAAGTTAAAAAAGTAGTACATAAAGATATAGAACTTACACCTCTGCACCATGACATTATTCGCAGAGCTCAGTATGATATTGAGATAGTAAGTGAACCTTTTAAAAATATTGTAGATGAATTAAACATATCATATGATAAATTTTTTGATATTTTACAAGAACTTCAGGATGCAGGGATAATGAGAAGGTTTGCATCTATACTTAACCACCGTAAAGCCGGTTTCAATGCGAATGCTATGGTTGTATGGGATGTAGATGAAGGTGAAAAAGGTGAAGAGATTGGAGCTCGTGCAGCAGAATTTTCTGCAGTAAGCCATTGTTATCTTCGTCCTAAGTATCCAAATTGGCAATATAATCTTTTTACTATGGTTCACGGTAAAACTACCGAGGAAACAAACTCTATAATTGAAGATATGACTAAAGAGATAGAGAGTAAATCTCATATGCCATTATATAGTTCAAGGGAATTTAAAAAGGTTCGTATTGAATACTTTACACCGGCTTTTGAAGCTTGGGAAACAAAACATTTACAAGGATAAAGATGGAACTTTTTTTTAAACTAGAGATTGCATATATAGCAATAGGTCTTTTTATACTAGGTGTTACAGCCTTTGTTACAACTAGAGATTTTGTACCACGCGTTGCATTTAAACGCGGAATGATTTTAGTAGGTAGTTTTTTAACGATAATGATAGGTCTCCATTACTACATCACGACTAAAAGAATGGCCGGAGTTAAAGAGATATTTAACAAAGGTGAAACGGTAATATGTGAGAATAAAATGCAGAAGACTATATCTCGTTCTGTTTTAATATCTAAAGACCTAGAATGGAGATTAGAAGGTGATGAGTTTGTTTCTGATAATCATACAAGGAACTTTCATACATCAAGATGTATAGAACATATACTAGATGATGTACCAGAAGTAACTAAATGATAGCTTTTTTAAAGCGTTTTGGAGTTGCACTAATTTTTCTTTTTTTTGTTATCATTTTAATGGTGGCAGGAACTTTTGGTGTTAAAAGCTTTGGAGACAAGATGTTTGAAAATGTGGATGTAAAGATGAAGCCACGAGGGGAGAAATTAATTAAATGAGCTTAAGTATTATACTTTTTGCAGGTTTTATTTTAAGTGTTATTTTTCACTTTATAGGTGTTTATGCAAACGCGAAAAAAACTGTTTGGATTATGGTAGTCTTAATGTGGGCGGCTGGAATAAATATGGCTATGAGTGAAATTAAACCTAAAGGTTATGAAGATTTAAAAAAGATTCAAGGTCAATATGCGGATACGGATGCACTAATAGAAGAAGCAGGTGAAGAAATTTCTCTTTATGAGATGCTTCGTATTATGCAAAGTTATCAAAAAAACAATCCTAAAAGATAGGATTATTCCCAGTCAAGCAGTCTTTGCTGACCTTTTAATGCTCTAATGTCAGTGACATCTTGAGATACCTCTATTACACCCTTATAAGTACCTTCATCGTCTCTAATAGCAAAGTACCTTATATGAATAAACTTACCTTTAAACTCTATCCAAAATTCAGCCTCATCACGACGTCCGGCTTTGAATTCTCTAAGTATCATTAATACCTGATCAACACTTTTTGGTGGATGACAAAATTTTACTTCACGACCAATAATACCTGCACTTCTAGGAAAGACTCTGTTATCACCGCGATTATAAAAAATAACTATATCATTCTCATCTACATAAGTAATATCAACAGGCATAAATTTAAGTAATAAGTTGATTTGTTCAGGAAGCATATAACCCTGATCTAAATCCAATCTGCCTTCCAGAGAAAAAGGTAGTTTTCTTTTTTTTGTATCTTGTGAAGGGTGTACATATTCCTCAGTTTTTGCAGGATAAGGTGTAGGCGGAGTATCAAACATCCATCCAATTTCTTCATCACCATCACGCATCTCTTTCCAATCATCTTCCTCTAGCATATTTAATGCATTAGGCAATAATCTTCCCTCTTCAACCTGCATAATATGGTCTAAGTTTCTAAATAAATTTGGAAGTGACATCATAAGAGATTGAAATTCTCTGTTTGTTACAAGAGTTCTGGTTACTTTTATTATTGCACGTATATCATCATGAAATGCCCACATATTTTGTGATGGAGATGTCCATCCATATTTTTCTAAGTATGGAAATAGTTGATTTTCCTTTCTTGCAAAATGTTTCTCAACTAAGCACAACTTCCCAAATAACTCTTCAAACTTTTCATACTCTGCACCTATATCTAAAGAATTTATATCTGATATAAGTTCTCGTATATATTGATTTTCTTCTAAATATACTCTTACCGGATGACCTTCAGGCAAATTTGCATATGGGTTGTTTCCTAAAAATTCACTCATATTAAACCTACTCTATATTAATATTTTGACTTTTTAAAATCTTAAATTCATTAGACGCTTTATCATTTTGTAAATTTAATTTTTTAACAGCCTTTGGATTAACTATATAGTACCCAAGTATAAGTTCCAACCTATCACCGCTTTTTAGTTTTTTATCATATGAAACTTTACGTTTTTCATTAGCTTTTAGCATTGTATCTTTTACAACTTCTGTAGCTAACCAAGGCATCGATGGTTTTGAGTCTGTACCTATTACTTTTATAAATGTCTCTGTTTTTAAAGCTGTAGTTTTTGTATCTCTTATATGTTTTACTCTCAACTGAACTACTCTCAATGGATGCGTCATAAGATTATGTGGAGCTTTATTATGTACAACTATTTCAAAACCATCTGAACTTTTACTAAATCCGAATTCTACATATTCTTTAAGCATTTGAGGTTTTGTATGAGCACCTGCAAAGCCGTGGAATGCATGCTTTTTACTTAATCTAACTGTTGTTGCAGAACCGTCAACTTTTGGCATATGACAAGTTATACAATTTGTTTTTTTATCTTGAGCACCCTCTTCATCTGTTGTACATACTGAAAACTCATGTGAATTTTGTTTGTGGGAGTGACAACCCATGCACATATTTCCATTATAGAAATTGTCATTTGTATAATCTATATCATGGTATGCAGAACCTGTGGTCGTTACATTCATACCAAAAAAAGAACTCTTTTTTCTATACACAACCTTTTCATTTTCTCTACCTGCTTCGGCTGAATAAAACCTCTTTTTTTCACCTGAATAAATATTTTTATTTGACTTAGCGTGTTTTTGCACATTTGAAATTGTGTGACAGCTTATACAAGAGATTCCTTCTTTTTGTGCTTTAGCTCCTTTAGCATTTGGAGTATGACACTTAGCACATTTATAGTCACCTTTTGCAGATGCAGGATGCTTATCCCACACAGCTTTGTGAATCTTGTCATCATATATAGACGACTTTTTATGCATTGAGTTCTCAAACTCTTGAGATATTAACGGATGACATTTTTTACATGCTGCAGTATCATATGTAGATGCAAAAAGAATTGTAGTTATTGACAAAATATAAAATATAGTTTTCATACCTAAACCTTGTTTTTGATATAGGTCGAATTTTATCTAAGAATAATTTTTTTTGCTTGATTTGTATCAATAAGAGGGTGAAATTTATTCATCCTCTTTAAACATTCTATCTTTGGCTTCTATGCCCATTAAAGATAAACCTGTCTTTATAGAGAGTGCAACTACCATTAAAAGTTTAAGTAGTTTTGCTTCATCTTCTCGTCCTATTATTCTAACATCATAATAAAACTTATGCAAAGATGCCGCTAAAGATTGTAAGTAATCTGGTAATTTTTGAACTTGACGGGAACTAAATGCATCTTCAATTATTTCAGGAAGCAGTAATGCATCAAAAAGCAAAGTGTCCGCTTGTTCATCAAAGCCCTTAAGAGAAGACTTCATAATTTCATCTTCACTAAAATCACTTTTAGAAATCATAGTTTTAATACGTGCATGAGCATATTGTATATAAAAAATTGGATTTGAACTATCTTGTTTTTTTAATGATTCTACATCAAATTCTAAAGATGTATCGCTCTTTTTAGACGCAAATATAAAACGCAGGGCATCTGCACCTATTTCCTCAACTATATCACTCATAAGAATAACGTTACCTGCACGTTTACTCATTTTATACGGTTCACCGTCTTTTAAAAGACTTACCATTTGAGACAGTAAAACTTCCAGTTTATTTGAGTCATATCCTAAATATTCTACCGCTGCATTTACACGAGGTATATAACCATGGTGGTCAGCTCCCCAAATATTTATATAGTGATCATACCCGCGCTCAAACTTTTGGTTATGGTAAACTATATCTCCTGCAAGATATGTAGGACGTTTATCTTCACGAACCACAACTCTATCATTATCATCACCTTTAGCTTCAGATGCGAGCCAGATTTTATCTTCTTTTTCATAAATAGCATTGGCATCATTTTTTGCCATCTTTGCCATAACTCTGTCCCAATCATCATATAAAGATGATTCATTTACAAAAGTATCAAAGAATATATTTGTATCAGCCAAAGTTTTAGTGACAATTTCCATTACCCCGTCTTTTGCCCAAAGAGCCAACTCTTTTTGACGAGATTCGTTAGTCAAAATATCTTCACCAAATTTTTCAACTGCACCACGAGCTAAAGCATCTAAATACTCGCCGCGGTAATAACTCTCAGGATATTCTACATCTTGGTTTAATAAATTTTCTTGAGCATAAAGTTGAATAGAAAGACCAAGTAAATCAATCTGATTACCTGCATCATTTACATAATACTCAGCTGTAATATCATAACCCAGATGCTTTGCCAGACGATAAAGTGTATCACCGTAAACAGCTCCGCGAGCATGACCGATATGTAGTGGTCCAGTTGGATTAGCACTTACAAATTCTAAAAGAATTTTTTGCTTATTTTCTCCAACTCCAAATTCAGCAGGGTTATTTAGTGCCCACGAACCGTATTCATTTAAAAAATCTTCACTCAAACGAAAGTTTAAATAACCTTTTAGAGGTTCTACTTTGGAGAATACTTCATTATTTTCATCAAAAGACGAAGCTAATTCTTCCGCAATAACCATAGGAGATTTTCTTAACTCTTTAGCAAGGGAAAAAGCAATTGGAGTAGCAAAGTGACCAAAAGAGCGATCACGGGGTTTTTCTAAAACTACTTCACGACCTAATTTGTCGTGAAGATATGATTGTACACGTTGTTTCAAGGCTTACGCTTGTGTTGTAGTATTTTTTGGAGCTTCTGTAGATGCTACTTCTTCTGAGTTTTCAACTTTTTTTACTTCATCAGATGCAACTTCTGTTGAGTCATCTTTCATTTCTGCTTTAAAATTTTTGATACCTTTACCAAGACCTTTAGCTAAGTCTGGTATTTTTTTCGCACCAAATAATAATACAATGATTCCAAAAATTATAAGTAGTTCTGTTCCACTAGGCATTCCCATAGTTGTTTCCTTGTTTTAAATTAAATTCTGTGAGTATATCTTTTTTTTGCTGTAAATACTCTTATCGAGTATTATAATACGAGTTTGTTAAATATCTTCCCACATTTGAGTAAAATCGTTTATTTCATTCCCTGGTATTTTCAACCTGGCAGCTTTGGCAATCGATCTTAGAGTATCGGCAGCGGTTTTTAAATCATCATTAATTATTAAAAAATCATATTCACTTATACGTTGAATCTCTCTTTTTGCCATATCTATACGTCTGTCTATAACTTCCTTAGAATCTGTTTGTCTTGCTTGCAGGCGATGTTTTAATTCTGATAGAGTAGGAGGTGATATGAAAACCGATGTTGTAATATCCCCTAATCTATTTGTCACAACCGTATTACCTTGAACATCGATATCAAAAATAACAAGCTTACCTTCTTTTAACGCTTTTTTTACAGGTTTTAATGAGGTACCATAATAATTTCCATGTACATGCGCATACTCTAAAAACATCTCTTGTTCTATATCTTTTTTAAACTCTTCTTCATCGACAAAATAATAATGGACACCCTCAACTTCACCTTCACGCATAGGACGTGTAGTAGTAGATATAGAGAAATAACACTCCCCTACATCATTAATTACTTCATTTAATAATGTGCTTTTTCCAGCACCACTCGGACCTGAAAGTACTAGTATCGCTCCAGTATTATGATTCACTTTTATCGCCACCCAACTCTATATTAATATTAATTTTCATCCCCTTCATTGATGCTGCAACCTCTTCATTAGTTAATGCTTTTAGAAGTTTTTTAAGAGATTCAACACCATCGCTATTTGCCTCAATATTGGTATCAGTTGGGATTTCTGTATCCTCAATATCTAATGTTTCAGTCATAGGCAACTCTTCTTGAGCGTCTAATTCATCTTCATTTAACTCACCAACGGCAACTCTTAAACTATTAGTAGTCAAAGAAGAAAATTCATCAATATCTATCTCACTATTTAAATCTTCTTCTGTTAATTCCTCTTCAGCCGACTCTATTAATTCTTCTAAGTTTGAATCATCCAATGATTCCTCTTCTAAACTTAATTCTTCCTCTTCTAGGTCTGCAGCAAGTTCTTCAGACATATCATCACTTAACTCATCTTCAACATCATCTGATTCTAAAGAATCTTCAGAATCTTCGCTACCTTCTTCTAAGTCAAGATCATCTAAACCTAAATCATCTTCCAATTCTTTTGAATTATCAGTATCAGATTCTAAATCAAAATCATCAAGTTCTAAATCATCTTCAGTATCTGAATCTTCTTCAAGGTCATCTAAACCTAAATCATCTTCATTTACATCTTCTTCTGCCATATCAGAGTCTTCCTCACTTATTTCTTCTTTGTCATCTAGACCTAACTCTTCAGTACCCTCAGAGTCTTCACTTTCTTCTAAATCAAGGTCATCTAAATTTAATTCATCTTCCAATTCATCTGTATTATCTTCAGCACTCTCTAAATCATCTAAATCAAGATCATTTAAACCAAGTTCATCATCTAAACTATCTACATCTTTGTCATTTTCTTCTAATAGGTCTTGTACTTCTTGAAGTTCATCTTTATCTAAAATAGAATCCAATTCTTCTTCATCTTCTAAATCATCTAAATTTAGCTCATCATCAAGATTCAGCTCTTCGCCTTCATCCTCTAAATCATCTTCTTCTAAGTCATCAAGATTCAGCTCTTCGCCTTCATCCTCTAAATCATCTTCTTCTAAGTCATCAAGGTTAAGTTCTTCATCTTCTAAATCTATCTCTTCATCTTCTTTATCATCCAGATTAATATTATCCATATCATCTGTTTCTTCTTCATCTATCTCATCGTTAATGGGTGTATCCATATCATCAGATTCTACATCACGACCAAAATGAGAAAATATCTCAACTAAATCTGTCGGTAAAAAAGGTTTTTTGAGTGTCGATGTAAACCCCTCTTCAAATTCTGCATCCTTAGAACAAATATATAAGGATTTGTCGTATATTATTTTTGATTTTAGTTCCTGCATTAGCTCATGCTTAAATACAGTATCATCAACGACAACTAAATCATATGAACCAGTATTTACTTCATCAATATTTGTAGCTACATCTAGTTCATCGGAAGTTTTTTGAGCACTTAGCGTTACTAATTTATTTACAACTGGGTTATCATTTAAGAGTAAAATTTTCAAGACTTTTTCCTTTATAGTTATTGTATCAAAAAAAAACTAAAAAAGTATCTCCAGATAATTAAAAGCTTCTTGAACATGACCTTTAAACACTAACATAGTAGATGTTAGTATCGCTATAAGTACTATAAATGCAAATGCAATTTTAATAGGAAAACCAATTACGAGTAAGTTAAACTGCGGCATTGTTTTCATAAGCATCCCAAATATAACATCCTGTAAAAATGTAAGTGCTATAATAGGAAAAGCTATTATGAACCCTACTAAGAACATCTTTGAAGATGCTTCTATAGTATATCTAAATAGATTTTCCTGCATTAAAAATCCTCCAAGTGGAATCTGAGACAATGAATCATTTATAAACAAAAGTAACCAGTGGTGCATGTCAATCGAGAGTAATACCATAAGTGCTAAAAGTGACAAAAACTGAGAAATAATCGGCATTGATACACCTGTTTGAGGATCAATCGCACTTGCCATAGAGAAACCCATCATAAATGAAATCTGTCCCCCTGCAAACGTTATTACATTATAAGCTACCTGAAGGACTACACCAATAGCTAAACCAAATAAAATCTCACTAAGAATTGCGATAATTACACTTACAATATTTAATGAAATCTCTAATTGTGGCATAGATGAGTAAAAAACTATAGTAAAAACAAAAGCTAAAGCTGCCTTTATAGTTTGTGGAATATTTTGATGTGAAAAAATAGGAGCAGCCATAAACATAGCTGCAAAACGAAAAAACAAAAGTATAAAACCAACTACATAATCTTGAGTAAAAACTTGAGCCCAAGACATCTATTTGACTCTTACTAGCTCTTTATTTTCGAGTTTGTACACTATATCACAATCCTGTGCGAACTCTTCATTGTGAGTGACTAAGACCATACCTGCCTCTTCTTCATTTACATAGTCGAAAAATATTTTTTTAACTTCATCTCCTGTTACATTATCTAAATTTCCTGTCGGCTCATCTACAAAAATAATTTTAGGTTTTTTAGTTAAAACTCTTGCAATTGAGATACGCTGTTGTTGCCCGCCTGAGAGTTCTGTAACTTTTTGCTCTAAAGTATTTTCTACTCCAAGACTTTTTAGAAGTTCTAAATCTATATCTTTACCCGATAATATAGAAGAAATTTCTAAATTTTCTTCAACTGAAAAACCTTTAAAAAGATAATGTTGCTGAAAAACAAGTCCAAGCTTATTTCTTTTTATCTGCTCTAACTCTTTTGCACTCATAGAAGATACATCTTTACCAAAAAGATATACCTCTCCTTCATTTGGAGATAACAAAGTCGCTAATATATTTAATAAAGTTGATTTTCCACTTCCGCTTAAACCGATAATTGCGATACTTTGTTTTGTATCTAATTGTAGTGAAACGTTTGAAAAAAGTTCAGTATCAAATGAATGAGAAAGATTATTTGCTTTTAATAAATTCATGTATGAATTATATCAAAAACATCTATTGTTTATTTTTTAAATATTCAATAAATTCACTTTTTGGTAAAGGTTTACTTTCAAAGTAGCCTTGCATAAAAGTACACTTTTTAGATTTTAAATATTCAAAATGGTAAATTGTCTCTACTCCTTCAGCAATTGTTTTTAAATTAAGTATGTTAGCAAAGTTTATTATTGTATCTACAAATTTTTGATTTTCACTACTCTCATTCATAGTTCTAATAAATGATTGGTCTATTTTTAAAATATCGATTGGTAATTTTCTGAGATTACTGAGTGATGAATATCCTGTTCCAAAATCATCAATACTTAGTGTAAAACCATAATCTTTTAATTTATTTAACTTTATCAGACAATCATCCGAAAAGTTTGCAAAATAAGTTTCGGTTATTTCAAATTCTATATTTTTTGCTGAAACACCATATTTTTCAACTATAGCTACTATCTTCTCATAAAGTGTAGCAACAGATATATCATATCCAGATAGATTAACAGCTACTTTAATATCTCTATAACCCATATCAATCCAAGTAGACATATCTTTACATACAGTTTCTAAAACATATAAATCTATCTTATCTACTATACGCATCTGTTCTGCAATTGGTATGAACTTATCAGGTGGAATAAACCCTTCACCAAGACTAATCCATCTTACCAAAGCTTCAGCACCTATAACCTTATTCGTTTCCAAATCTATCTTTGGTTGATAATGAACCAAAAACTCATTATTTTTTATAGCAGTTTGAAGGGATGTCTCAATTAAAACTTTATCGTTAGCTTTTTCAGTCATATCTTTCTCATAAAAACTTATTCTATTTTTTCCCTCATCTTTTGATTTATACATTGCAGTATCTGCATGTTGCAGTAGTATATGTATATCCTCTCCGTCATTTGGATATACACTTATACCAATACTTGCGGAAACATATATACTCATATCATCAATAATTATCTCTTTACTTACATTATCTAATATATCTTTACATATATAGACAATATCATCTGTAGATTCAATATTTTCAAATATGATTGTAAACTCATCTCCACCTAACCTTGAGATAGTATCTGAATCCCTTATACAGTTTGATATTATTTTTGATATTTTTACTAACAGCTTATCTCCAATAGGATGACCTTTTGTATCATTTACATTTTTAAACCCATCTATATCTATAAATGCTAAAGCTAATTTATTATTATTTCTTTTTGCTATATCTATAGCATGTTTAAACCTGTCTTGAAATAAAACCCTATTTGGTAAATCTGTTAACGGGTCAAAGTGAGCCATATGGACAACTCTCTCTTCAGCATCTTTTTTAGCAGTTATATCATGTAAAGAACTTATAAAATATTTTATATCTCCATTATCATGTTTGATACTTGATATACTTTCAATAGAAACAAATATCTCACCATCTTTGTTTCTATTCCATACTTCGTTTTGATAATAACCTTTCTCAAGTAAGGTTTTCCATAAGTTTTCGTAAAATTCTTTTTTGTGATGTGTAGACTTTAATATATTTGCATTTTTTCCTATAACTTCATCTTCTGTGTAACCTGTTAAATCTGTGAAGGCTTTATTTATACGAAGTATTTTTCCATTTATATCAGTTATAAATACAGCTTCTAAAGTATTACTAAAAA
>JAPHSI010000209.1 GCA_026193155.1 Sulfurimonadaceae bacterium
AAATGTTATAATCAACTTAATTAATGATTAATATTGTTTAAGGGAAATATATGAATAGTGCGAAGATATTGTTTGGATCAAGTGAGGCTACAAAAGAAGGGCGTAGTGAGCGAAGAAGTCCATATAATAAAAGAGTAGTTTCGTACGCACCGATATGTGATGCAAATGATACTAAAAAAGCTTTGGAAATTGCTCAAAATACCACGAAGTCTGCACGTGCATCTACCATAAGTCAGAGATGCAACTGGCTTTTAGATGTAGCAAATAACTTAGCTCTAAATAAAGAAGATATAGCTAGGACTATTACAGATGAGGTTGGAAAACCTTTAGCATTTGCTAGAGTAGAAGTAGACCGTGCTATTGAGACTTTAACTCTAAGTGCAGAGACTATGCGTACAATGCATGGTGAGACTATAAACACAGATGCAATGGCAAGCGGTAAAAAGACTATGAGTTTTTTTAGACGAGAGCCTGTCGGTGTAGTAGCTGCCATTACACCGTTTAACTTCCCATTAAATCTTGTTGCTCATAAACTCGGACCTGCTTTAGTTGCAGGGAATACAGTTGTACTAAAGCCGACACCCGAAGCTCCTTTGACTGCATACAAGTTTGCAAAACTTTTCATAAACAGTAGATTTGCTGTTAAAGATGCACTAAGTGTAGTTTATGGAGATGCAGAAGTCGGCTCAGCTCTTGTTACATCAGATATTCCACGAGTTATAAGTTTTACAGGTAGTGTACCTGTTGGAGAGATTATTACAAAATCGGCAGGTATAAAAAAAGTCGGACTTGAACTAGGTGGAAATGCCGCGACGTTTATTGATAAATCTGCGGATTTAGATTTAGCGGCAAATAGATGTGCTCTTGGTGCATTTGTAAACTCAGGTCAAGTTTGTATATCTCTTCAACGTATCTATGTAGATGCAGAGGTTTATGATGAGTTTGCACAAAAGATGGCAGAAGAGACTAAAAAACTAAAAGTCGGCAGTCCGTATGATGAAGAGACTTTTATGGGACCACTCATAGATGATGAGGCATGTAAACGTGCAATGAGTTGGGTTCAATCAGCTATAGATGAAGGTGCAAGAGCACTTACAAAACCTAAAGTAGAAGATAGAATGTTTTATCCGTGTGTAATGGCTGATGTACGTGATGATATGGCTATAGTTTGTGAAGAAGTATTTGCACCTATCGTATCACTTGTAAAAGTTAATGGTTTTGATGATGCATGCCCACGAATGAATAATTCTCCTTACGGATTACAGTTTTCCGTATTTACAAACGATTTAGCATTAACAAATCGTGCGATAGATGAGCTTGAAGCTGGTGGAATAGTTATAAATGATATGCCGACACTTAGGTTTGATATACAGCCATATGGCGGAGTTAAACTTAGTGGAGTTGGGCGTGAGGGTCCTAGGTTCGCTATAGAAGAGATGACAGAGATAAAAAGTGTTGTCATTTGTTAATATAATATGAGGTATAAAAGTGCTAACTAAAGTAGAAAAAAAACATGATGTAGATATATATCAGATTGCTTTAGATTCAATTAAAAAAGATGTTATCCTCCCATACGATATTTATATTCAAAAAGATGACTCTACAGTAGCCATTAAAGCAGGTACTTTAATTGATGAAAAAGTATATGATGTACTGCAGGCTCAAAAAGCGGTTTTTATTTCTAAAAAAGATATGGATATAAGAAAAAATGAATCTAAAAATTTAGAAAAATATGTATACTTTTTTAAAGATAGAGCTGAATATTGTATTGAGTATCTTTATAAAATGAATGATATCTTTTTTGATAACTTTTTTAATTCTCCCGATAATAAGTTTGATATCGAGGATGTCGAATCTATGATAAAAAGCATCATTTTACTTATAAAAAATGACAAATATTTTGTAAAAGAAAACATTATACATTTACAAAATGATTATATGTTGGCACATCACTCTTTACATGTAGCATTATACGCGGTCTACCTTGGTAATGGACTCGGACTAAGAGAAAAAGAACTTCTAATACTAGGTAAAGCCGGTTATTTACAAGATATTGGTATAAAAAAGATTGATAAAAAGATTTTAGAAAAAGATACGCCTTTATCACTTGATGAACTGGAAAATTTACATAAACATACAAGGTATAGTGTAGATATAATTAAGCATAATCATGTTCATGAACCACATATAATTGAAGCAATTATGCACCATCATGAAAGTTACGACGGTTCAGGCTATCCTCAAAGACTGAAAAAAAATGAAATAAGCAAATACTCAGCTATATTATCAATATGTGACGTATTTGATGCATTGACAAGTATAAGGCCATATAGAAAAGAGATGAGTAGTTTTGAAGCCCTAACATATATGATGAAAAATGAACAGATGCGTTATCGTTTTAATAATCATTATATTCGAATATTTATAACTTCATTAGTAAAAGTATAATGAAAAAAGTAATAATATCTGCTTGCTTACTTGGGGAGTATTGCCGTTATGATGGTAAAACAAAAGCTGTAGATGCACTTGTAGATAAGTTTAAAGACTGTGAAATAATCCCATTTTGTCCTGAAGCTCCGATTTTTGGAACTCCAAGGGAAAGAATAAATGTTGTTATGTTAAGTGGGCAAAAAAGAATTATTACAGATGAGACAAATGTTGACGTAACACAGAAATTATCAGATGAAATAGATTCGTTTATAAAAAGAAATTCAGAAGCAGATGCAATTGTGTTGAAATCAAAATCACCGTCTTGCGGACTTGGGACTACTCCAATGCTTGATAAAAATAAAAATATTTTAGAATATGGCAATGGCTTAGCTGCGGATAAATTTTTAGAGAATTATCCAAAAAAAAATATTTTTGATGAAAGTTCTTATGTAACTAAAACTTATTAAGAGACATACTCTAATCGTTGTAAGTTTACATACCAATCTTCACGATAATAACTTCTTGAATCTGCTAAATAGATAGTGAAAGTATCATCATTACAGCTAATTTTACTGATGTATTCTTGAGGAATTTCAAGATTATTCTCACAAATGCTTTGAGCACAGTTAACATCTAGATAGTCAAAGATTTCAAGCTCTTCATTATATGCATCTATTGTAAAGGTTCTTTCCAACATAACTATATTTCCTTATATTTATTTTGAAATACTATGCATAAAATGTACCAGAAATATTACAGTTGGGCTTCATTTTGATTACCAATTTAAAAAAATTATGCACTATATAGGCTTTTTTGGGTATAATCGCGTCAATTTTTATAATGCGATAGGGGAAACTAAATCAGTTTTCACAATACTAGGAAACACTAAATGGATATTAGGGAAGAATTTTTAAAATTTTTTGAATCAAAAAAACATACTAGAATACCGTCTGCACCACTTGTTCCGGATGATGCAACTTTACTTTTTAATAATGCGGGTATGGTACCGTTTAAGTCGATTTTTACAGGAGAGATTCCAACTCCTGAAAATCCACGTGCTACATCATGTCAAACATGTCTAAGAGCAGGTGGAAAACATAATGACCTTGAAAATGTTGGTCATACTGCACGTCACCATACTTTTTTTGAAATGTTGGGAAACTTCTCATTTGGGGATTATTTTAAAGAAGAAGTAATTGATTATTCGTGGGAGTTTATAACAGAAGTTTTAGAATTGCCTGTAGAAAAACTTTGGGTAACTGTACATGACAGTGATGATGAAGCAGAAAAGTTATGGCAAAAACATGTCCCGCTAGAGCGTATTATGCGTTTAGGTGATGAAGATAACTTTTGGTCTATGGGTGATACAGGACCGTGTGGACCATGTTCAGAGATATTTTACGACCAAGGTGCAGAACACTTCAATGGACCTGAAGATAAAATGGGTGGAGAAGGCGATAGATTTTTAGAAATTTGGAACCTTGTATTTATGCAGTATGAAGTAAAAGTAAAAGGTGGAGAGAGAATTCCACTTGCAAAACCTTCTATAGATACGGGAATGGGTTTAGAGCGTGTAGTTGCCATAAAAGAGGGTGCACTTTCTAACTACGGTTCATCTTTATTTATGCCTATAATACGCAAAGTTGAAGAGTTAATAGGTAAAGAGTATAAATATGAAGACGGTGCAAGTTATCGTGTTATTGCCGATCATATCCGTACAGCTTTGTTTTTACTAGCTCAAGGTATCAACTTCTCAAATGAAGGACGGGGATATGTGCTTCGTCGTATATTACGCCGTGCAGTTCGTCACGGTTACCTTCTTGGTTTCCGTGAGCCGTTCATGTATAAACTTGTAGACACGGTAGTTAGTATTATGGGTAAAGAGTATGGATACTTAAGCCAAAAAGCTGAAGCTGTTAAAGAGCAAATACAATTAGAAGAAGCAAGATTCTTTAAAACTATCGCTAGTGGAATTGAGCTTTTTGAAGCTGAGCTAAAAAATACAAAAGAGGTATTTAGCGGTGAGGTTGCATTTAAACTTTACGATACTTTTGGTTTCCCACTTGATTTAACAGAAGATATGTTAAAAAGCCATGACTTAAAACTTGATGCACAAAAGTTTGATGAGCTTATGAGTGAGCAGAGAAATCGTGCAAAAGCTGCTTGGAAAGGTAGTGGAGATGCTGATACGCATGGTGACTTTAAAGTACTTTTAGAAAACTTCGGTGAGAACACTTTTGTTGGTTATGAGTTCACTTCTCACTCTGGTGAAGTTCAAGCACTTTTAGATGAAAACTTCAAAATCACCGGTTCTCTTACAGAGGGTGTCAAAGGTTGGGTACTTTTAGATATTACACCTTTTTATGCCGAGAGTGGTGGACAAGTAGGTGATAGCGGTGAGTTAGAGGGTTTTGCAAAAGTGTTAGACACGAAAAAATTCTTTGGGCTAAATATGTCTCAAGTTGAAGTTATTAAAGAGTTAAAAGTTGGAACTGTTGTTGATTCGCATGTAGACGTAAGCCGTAATGAAATCACAAAACACCACTCTGCAACTCACTTGCTTCATGCAGTACTTTTTGATGTCCTAGGTGATCATATTTCACAAGCGGGTTCATTAAATGAAGCTAACCGTTTACGCTTTGACTTCTCACATCCTAAAGCATTGGAACACTCAGAACTTGCAGAAATTGAACAGCGTGTAAATTCTATTATTGCACGCGGCATTGATGCTAAAACTGAAGTTATGGATATTGACTCAGCTCGCAACAGCGGAGCTAAAGCTCAGTTTGGTGAAAAATACGGTGATGATGTTCGTGTTGTAAGTTTTGAAGATGCATCGGTTGAGCTTTGTGGTGGTGTTCATGTGGATAACACTGCATCAATTGGTAGTTTTATTATCACTAAAGAGAGTGGTGTAAGTGCAGGTGTTAGACGTATAGAGGCTGTTGTAGGTCGCGCTGCTTATGATTACTTCTGTGATCAGAGAATGCTTTTAAAGCAAGTAGAATCAGAAGTTAAAAACCTTGATGTTATAGCTGGAATTTCAAGACTAAAATCAAATATAGCAGAATTAAAAACTGAACTAAAAGAGGCTCAGGAATCTTCTAAAGTAGAGATTAGTGCATCTGAAATCAATGGCGTAGCTGTTGTAATAGAAGAATATCCAAACGGTGACATCAAAGAAAAAATTGATGAGCTAAAAAACCAGAATGATAAACTTTGTGCAATGCTTTTTCAAGTAAAAGGCGATAAAGTTCTAATTGCAGCAGGTGTTAAAGAAGCAAACGCAAAAGCGGGTGATTGGATTAAACAGATTGCACCTATATTAGGTGGCGGCGGCGGTGGTCGTCCAGACTTCGCACAAGCAGGTGGAAAAGACAAGAGTAAACTTCCTGAAGCTAAAGAGGCTTCACTTAAGTTCATTACAGAGGCTCTTTCATAGATGTCTGATTTTTTTGCAGAGTACAAAGTTTTTATACTTTTTATTCATGTAATCAGCGGTGTAATCTGGGTTGGCGGTATGATAGCTATGCGTTATGCGGCCCATCCCTCTTTTATGCAGATAGAATCACCCCTTAAAAGATTAGAACATATCTCACTTGCACTAAAAAAACTTTTTATGATAGTTTTACCATTTGTTGTATTATTATTTATAACAGCGTTTATAATGATAAAAGCTTATTCATTATCGAGTAGTGAATATGCAGGTTTTGCACATGCTAAAGAGGCTATTTGGTCTGTTATGTTTATAAACCTTATAGTCATGATGAAAAGAAGAAGTCGTGCTGATAAGGCTATAAAAGATGGTAATATGGTTTTAGCAAAAAGCCAACTAGGCTTTATAGGAAAGTATCAAGTTCCCGCAAATATTGCTTTAGGTGTTATAGCTATATTTTTAGGCTCTTATCTCTCAAGTATTTTTTAGTTTTTAGCTTTTTCAAGACTATCTTCAAAGAATTTAAAAAACTGTTTTATTTTATCTAAATCAACAGTATAATCTCTTTGAATCTCTGCTCTTGAATCCTCTTCAAGTTTTTTTGATAAATCATGTATATAGTTTAACCTTAAAGAACCTGATGCACCTTTTAGTTTATGTGCAGCATTTGCTATAGTTGTATAGTCTGATTTCTCCATAGCTTGTTGTATCTCTTCAACCGTTTCATTAGCAACTTCTACTGTTGAAGTATATAGTCTAAATATTACTTCATCTCCTAAAGTTATGCTCTCTTTTGTCGTGTTGAAAATTTCATTAAAGTCAAATCCTGTAAGAACACGTTCGAGCTCACTTAATACTAAGGGTTTTGTTAAATAATCATCCATTCCAGCGTCCATAAAGCGTTTTTTATCTCCCTCTATTGCATTTGCAGTCAAAGCTATGATTTTAATATCGTTATTGAATCCTCTTATTGCTGTTGTTGCTTCAATACCACCCATTACAGGCATATTTATATCCATAAAAACAATATCGTAATTGTTGTTTTTTACTTTATTTACGGCTTCTTCACCGTCATAAGCAGTATCTACGGAAATTTTGTATTCTTCTAAAATTGATTTCATTAAAATAATATTTACATTTGAATCATCAACCACTAATACATGTAAATTATTGTTTTTAAGTTCTTTGTTACTTTTTTTAGGAGTTTCTTCTATTTTTATATCTTCTATTTTGTTTGAGCTTTTTAATTCCAATATAAAGAAAAATTTACTACC
>JAPHSI010000144.1 GCA_026193155.1 Sulfurimonadaceae bacterium
AATCAAGCAGGTTTTATAGACCATTTTCATAAAGATTCAAAACATAATCTTGTCCCTTTATGTAAAGAACACCATAAAGAGATACATGATGGAAAAATACAGGTTGAGGGTTTTGTTATGACATCAAACGGGCTTGCTCTAAAGTATGAACAGCAGATGAAAAAACCAAAAGAAAAAATCGTAGAGGAACCTGAAATAAATGAATCAAAAGAGGACGAGTCAAAAGGTTTTGTGTTAGATGATTGGGATTAATTTCCTGTAGATAAAGGTACAGATATAATAAAACAACAGCCTGAATCTTTATTTATCACGCCGATGCTACCATTCATTCTCGATTCAATTATATTTTTGGCAATATACAATCCTATTCCTGTACCGTTTGCATTTAGTTTAGTAGAGAAGTAAGGTTCAAAAATAGAATCTATAATCTCGGATGCAACACCGCCTCCGTTATCACATAGCTTAATTACTCCGTGGTCATTTTCATGATTTATACTGATTACTATATTTCCTTTTTTGGTTTGTTCTATCTTTTGTTGCAGTTTTATTGCATCTTTACTATTATTTAGCAGGATAAGCATTACCTGTTTAAACTCATTTTCAACACCATATAGTAACAGTTCATCGTTGCATTGAAGAGAATATTCTATATTGTAGTTTTTCAGTTGTGCACTTAAAATTGATAAAACATCTTCAATACTTTTTTTAGCTTCAAAGGTATTCATATCTTTTTTAGGATTTAAAAAATCTCTAAAATCATCAATGGTGTCTGACATGTAATTTAAATTTAATGAGATTACATCCATTTTTTCATGAAACTTCTTTTCATTTATTAAACCAAGGTCGTATTCTGTTTCTAAATTTGCAGTTGCAATCCCTATGATGTTTAAGGGTTGTCTCCATTGATGTGCAATTGATTCTAGCATCTCACCCATTGCAGCTTGACGTGATTGGTGTATCATCATACGTTCTTGGTTTTGTTGTTTGTTTATTTCATCTTTTACACGTTTTTCGAGTTCATTATTGAATAATTTTAATTGTTTTACATATTCTGCAAGGTTAATAAACATCTCATTTGCAACATTGGCTATAGTAGAAATTTCCTTGCTTCTACTTGCTTGAACAATAGTTTTAATCTCTTTATTAAGTGAATACTGTCTTAATGAATCTGCAATGTTACGAAGAGCGATAAGGTCATAGCGGATATAAAAAAATACGGTTGAAAAAATAATCAATGAAAAGAAAAAAGTAAAGACAAGGACTATAAATATCTCTTCATTATATTGGGTGATATAGTGGTTTGCATATTTTAAATAAAGAGTAGCTACCTTTTCGTGACTAATCAAATCTAAAATATCTGCAGTATAAACCTTGTTGTTTTCTTCATTGTAACCGTAACTTTCCTGTGAATAAAGCAATTCGTTTTTTTCTGATATTAGCTTTACGGATTTTATATCTTTGTTCTCAAATGTATTATTTAAAAGTTCGTTTAGTTGTTTATCCTGGTCAAGAAAAATATGTATGGAAATTATAGGTCTTAGCGAGTTAAATGTAATCGTTACTTTTTCATCTTCCGATGCTCTGATGATGTTTTTAAATTGAAAACTTGTAAAATAGTATATAGGTATGGTTACGATTAAAAAGAAGAACCAAAAGAAAAATATAAACTTACTTATAAAAGACTTGAACATTTCAAAAAACTCACTTGATATTTAGGAGTAGTATAATAGCACAATTTGGTATTGAAATATAAAAAAATTTGATTTATAAATTGAGTATAATTCTTTTTATGAATAAAAAAAATATTTTTGATGGAATTCCAGATAATTTAAAAAATGAGTTGTTTGAAGATATATTTTCAAATGAAAATATTAAAATAGAACGTATAGTCTCTAAGGGTCATATCTCTCCAGAATCAGGATGGTATGATCAAAATACAGCAGAATTTGTTGTTGTAGTGCAAGGTGAAGCAGTTCTGAGTTTTTTAGATGCGGATGATGTTAGGCTAAAAGAGGGTGATTACATAAACATACCTGCTCATACAAAACATAAAGTTTCTTATACATCTTCAAATCCTGAAACAATATGGCTAGCTATACATTTCTAATAGTGTATTAAATAATTATAAGTATAATACTAATAGGTTTATGAGGAAGATTTATGAAAAAAATTATTATATTTATCAGTTTAGTTTTGGCACTGTTTTTTAGTGCCTGTACGCAAGAGACTCAAAATAAGTTTGGACGTTCATTACAAAATTGGACAGGTACAAACGGTGTACTTGATATTTATATGGGTGATAGGCTTGTCCAAAGGTTTATTAAAATAGACAAACTCTCAACAGCAGACTCTACTCAGGGTGATAAACCAAGAACTTATCGTTATGGTTATGGTGTATTAGATGCAAATCAAAACTTTAAAGTTGATGATGGAGAAAAAAAAGTTTATTTTGAAATAAGTGATTATTCAACTCCATATATATTTTATGATAACCCGAAGGAATAACTTATAGATGCAAATACTTGAACTTTTTAAAAAACTTATAGAATCAAAAAGTGAAACACCTGATGATGGAAGACTTTTAGATTTTATTGAACAGTATTTAGACGGTTTTACTGTTAAACGCATCGATATTGAAGATACAAAAAACCTTTTTATATATAAAAAGTTCAGTGAAGGTGAACATTTATGTTTTGCAGGTCATGTAGATGTTGTCCCCGCAGGTGAAGGATGGGATACAAATCCTTATGAACTTGTTGAGAAAGATGGTTATCTTTATGGTCGCGGGACTCAGGATATGAAAAGCGGGGTTGCCGCATTTGTTCAAGCTGTTAGTGAAGCTCAAAAGTTTAGAGGTACATTGTCTATTTTACTGACAAGTGATGAAGAAGGTGAAGCTACGTATGGCACTATAAAAGTGTTAGAATATCTAAAAGAGATAGATTTTTTACCGGATGCGGTAGTTGTAGCTGAACCTACATGTGAGGAAGAATTTGGAGATGCTATAAAAGTTGGACGTAGAGGTTCTATAAACGGTTATATTACATTAAAAGGGAAGCAAGGTCATGCAGCTTACCCTGAAAAAGCTGTAAATCCTATCCATAATATAGCAGGTGTTTTAGGTAATATGGCAGGTGTGAATATAGATGAAGGTGATGAGTTCTTTTCCCCTTCAAAATTTGTAGTTACAGATATAAGAAGCGGGATGCAAGTTACAAATGTAACGCCAAATGAACTTAAGATGATGTTTAATGTAAGAAATACTACACTTACTACTCAAAAAGAGGTTCGTGAATTTGTAGATAAACATTTAAAAGAGTTTGATTATGAACTTAAGTTAACACAGGGTTCATATCCGTTTCGTACAGATACAGATACGAAACTCGTAAAAAATATTGATTCGGCAATTGAAAATATAGCAGGAATAAAACCAAAGCATTCT
>JAPHSI010000241.1 GCA_026193155.1 Sulfurimonadaceae bacterium
ACTGAGTTCGTTATTCAGTAGGCTAATTTTTCTCACTATGAGTTGATTTATAAAACTCTTTAACTTTTAGTGAGAGCTCTTTTACTCTTTTTGTAACTAAATCATTCACTTTACTAGCCTTTACACCTGTTAAGACTTCAATTCCCTCATCTATAGACTCAACTGCATAGATAGCAAACTTTTTAGCTTTAACAGCTTTTAATACATCATCTTTTAACATAAGATGCTTCACATTTGTTTTTGGGATTATAACTGCATATGAAGCTTTTGAATCATTCTTCATACATACATCAAAAAAACCTTCTATTTTCTCATTTACTCCACCTATAGGCTGAATCTCGCCAAACTGGTTTACTGAACCTGTAACAGCAATATTTTGCTTTATAGCTAATCCTGATAGCGATGAAAGAAGAGCATAAAGCTCAGTAGAAGAAGCACTATCTCCATCTATCTGTCCATATGACTGTTCAAACACTAAAGATGCACTAAGACTTAGTGGTATTTCATTAGCATATTTTGAACCTAAGTATGAAGATAAAATCATAATACCCTTAGAGTGTATAGGTCCTCCTAATTCTACTTTACGTTCAATATCAATTATCTCACCCTTACCTATTCGTGTAGTTGCTGTTATTCGTGAAGGTGAACCAAAACTATGTCCACCTATTGAAATATAAGTTAAAGCATTAATTTGCCCTATCTTTTCTCCGCTAAGGTCTATCATAATCGTACCGTCATCTATCAAGTCATAAAGTTTTGTCTGTATTCTTTTTTTTCTTTGCACTTGAGAAGTTAATGCTTTTTCAATATCCTTTTTCTCTATAGCCTTATGATTTAGCTCTTTTGAATAATAATCCGCTTCTTTTAACAAATCAGATAAAGTTCGCAAGTGTGTAGATAACTTCAGTGAATGAGATATATTTCTTGAGCTTTGTTCAATCACTCTTGCAACAGCTTGTGGAGTTAGAGGTAATAGTTTATCCTGTTTTGAAATATTACCAATCATTTGAGCATAAAGCTTTACATTTTTTTCATTTCTTGGCATCTCATCTTCAAAATCTACATTTACTTTAAAGAGTTCTTTAAAATCAGGATCATACTGATACAAAAGATAATAAAGCATTCTCTCACCGATAAGTACAATTTTCACATCTATAGGTATAGGTTCGGGTTCTAGTGACGTAGTTGTTATAAAAGAGTATTGTTGAGCCAATGATTCTATACGTATTTCTTTTGAGCGTAATACTCTTTTTAATTCATCATACGCAAATGGCTGTGTTAAAAGTTTTCTTGCATCTAGTATCAAGTAACCGCCATTTGCTCTGTGTAATGCTCCTGCTTTTATCATATTAAAGTTTGTAACTAAAGTACCTACTTGAGATACATGCTCAATCTTACCTATAAGGTTTTGGTAAGTAGGATTATCTTCATAAATTACGGGTGCATTTATATTATTTTCATGAGATATAAAAAGATTAACTTCATATTTCTCAAATGAAGGTGTATAGTAATCTTTCATAAATGGCGGGAGATTCATATTGTCAGCTTTTGGCAAAAAATCTTGTGTATGTTTTATTACATCATTTTGTAATTCATCTAAATATTTTACTACCTTCTCATTATTTTTATACTTATGTTTCACTTCATCTATGAGCGAACCGACTGCTTGTTGTGTAACTTTTTTATCATGTGATTTAAGTTCTTTTTGTAACGATTTATTTAACTGACTTACTTTTCTAAGTTCTTCTTTTACAATTGACTCAAATTCATTCATCCTTTTTTGAATCTCTTTTTTCTTCCTTGCATCTATTGCATTAAACTCTTCAGGTGAGAGAATTTTTCCATCTACTATTGGAACAAATGTAACCCGACTAGCATATGTTGCATTCATTGATACTTCGTACTCTTTAGCCTTTTCCTGTAAGTATAAAAATATTTCAGATTGTTTATCAACATACTTCTTGTTAATAGCCTCAACATCATTTCTGTACTCATTACTATCAAAGATTGAGGGAAGTATAGTTTTTACAAGTCCTATAAGTTCATCAATATCATTTTTAAATTGCCATGCTTCTCCTGCTTTTAGCTTTATAACAATCGGTTTTTGATAATTTTTAAAATTATTTACATAACACCAATCACTGATATTATTTTCTTTTTTTGATTTCTTTTTTAAAAACTCACTTACTATAGAGTGCTTTCCACTTCCAGATGTACCCATTACAAATAAATTATATCCATCTTGCTTTATGTTTGTACCAAACTTCACAGCTTCAACAGCTTCAACTTGACCAATTGGTTGTTTTAACGGTTTTAAATCATCTGTAGTAGTAAAATCAAATATTGAAGTATCACATTTATTGTAGAGTTGTTTAACATCGAGAGAGCTAATCATTTTCATCCCTTTTAGTTATAGTACATTATGAAAAATTATACACATAATTTTTCATATTTCACTTAAATAAAAAAAATAGTTATATCGCTATAATATCAATAATATTTAAAATAGGTACACAAATGATAGGTATAGACTTAATTAAAACTTCCAGAATGAAGCGTTTAATGGATCGTTTTGATAAAAAAGCACTTCAAAAATTTTTGTCTGAAGATGAGATTTTACTTGTTAAAAACCATAAAACTGCAGCTGGGTTTTGGGCTGTAAAAGAGGCTGTATCAAAAGCTTTGGGTACTGGCATAGGAAGTGAATGTGCATTTCATGATATAAGTATCTCAAAAACATCAAAAGGTGCACCTAAAATAGAGTTATCTGAAAAAGTAATCGAGAGTTTTAATGTAACTGATACAAGTGTATCAATTACACATGACGGGGAGTATGCTATAGCCGTAGTTGCTATAGAGACAAAGTCCTGATTAACCACCGCCTACAAAGTCTAAAAGTTCTAACTTATCACCGTCGTTAGGTTTAAACTCAGACCATTTGTCTTGTTTGACTATCTCCATATTTACCGCAGCTGCCATAACCTTTCCCTCTAAGTTTAATTCTTTTAGTATCTCTTGAAGTGACTTTCCGTCTTCAAATTCTTTATTCTCACCGTTTATTATTAGTTTCATAGTTTTTCTTTTTCTAGTTTTTACGAATTTTATCTAAAGATTATTAAAAAAGATTTATGTTTTTGTTCTTAATGTTTTGTATAATTAAGCTCTTCTTTTTGAGCTTTGGTTAATTTCGATACTACTAATTCATATGATTCATCTATCATATCTTCTAAAATATCTTGTGGCATCTCACCATCCAATATTATAGTATTCCAATGTTTCTTATTCATATGGTATCCGGGTTTGACACACTTATATATATCACGGTAAGCTAAACAATCATCAGGAGTAGCTTTTAAATTTATTCGAAGAGGATTTGCATCTATACCTACAAGTGCAAATATTTTATTCATAACTTTAAATACAGCCACTTCTACTCCAAAAGGGAATTCTTTTGTAGCGCCCTGTTTAGAAAGACAGATTGCTTCAAGTTCTTTTAGTTGCATCTATTGTTCTTTAGTTAAATCTTCAAGTAACTTAGTTTGTTTTTTACTCTCATCAAGTCTTTGACGATTTATTACAAATGCATCTAATGCCAAAATCATAAAAAGTGAAAAGAAAATAAAACATATTGAAAAAAATATAGAAGTAAAAAAGCCCATAAATAAAAAGGACTTAAAAGTTATAAGAGCACCAAAAAGGACAACTGCCCATGATGCTCCAAACAAAAAACTTACAATTCTATGAAAGGTAGTTTCTTGCATAATTATGTGGGAGTTTTAGTGGTCTTCCATAACTACTGCACCAGTTAGATACACGTAAGTTAACATCATGAAAATGAAAGCTTGTAAGAAAGCCATAAAAGTTAGTAATGCAAATGGAATCATAGGTAAAATCCATGGAGCCAGCATTAATATTACCATTAAGAACATATCATCACCTTTTACATTTCCAAATAAACGGAAAGATAAAGATACAAGTCTTGAGAAGTGAGATACGATTTCAATCGGGAACATTAACCAGTATAACCACCATACAGGACCTAAAAAGTGTTTGAAGTATTTTATAACACCATTACGACGAATACCTTCAAAGTTGTAGTAAACAAATACAGCTAAAGCTAATGTAAATGCAAATTCTAAAAATGCAGTCGGAGCTTCAAAGCCAGGAACAACACCGATTAAGTTAGCAATACCAACAAATAGACCTATAGTAGCTACAAGAGGAAGATAACGAAGAGCTTCTTCTTTACCCATAGTATCTGTTCCCATTTTAAGAACACCGGAAATATATGCTTCCATAACATTTTGAGTTCCTGATGGAACCAGTTTTAAGTTGCTCATAGCCATCTTTGCTAAGATTATAGCTATACCAGCTGCTAATAGCATATGCGTAGTATATATAAATTCCTTAGAGTGTGATACAAGCCCGAAAAAAGTAAACAATTCACCCATTAGTGTAAACTCCCAGTTTAAAAATTACCGCAATTATAATCAACCTTGCATTAAATTATTATTAGACTTTATCCAAACTTTGTATTTTAGGCTCTTTTATTTTATAAAGTACAGCATAAAGTAACGGTATATACACTAAATTTAGCACGGTAGCCCAAGCAATTCCATAACCCAGTGATACTGCCATCGGTTGAAGTATCATTGCTTGACCTGATGCAAAAAATATTAAAGTTGAGAGTCCAAGCACAGTGGTAATAGATGTTAACAAAATAGGTCTTAAACGAGTAAGTGCTTTTTTCATCAACTCTTCTGTATTTGTTGCATCTTTTATGAAACTAACCATAATAAGTCCATCATTTACAACAACTCCCGCTAGTCCCACTATCCCTACCATACCCGGCATTGTAAGGTTTATACCCATTATAATATGTCCTAAAAACACACCAAATAATACAAGAGGAATTGTACTGATTACAATTAACGATTTTTTTATAGAATCAAACAACCAAACAAGAGTAATAAAAATTAAAAAAATTGCAATAATGGCAGACTGCATCATCTCTTTCATGTTTTTAGCATTTTCTTTTTCTTCACCCTTTATATCTACTTTGAAACCGTCATTCTCTAACTTTTTAAATGCCCCTTGCATCCTTGCTATAACTTCTGAGGAAGTTATACTTTTTTTGTCTATTGAGGCAAATACACTTCTTATACGAATACCATCTTCTTTTTTAAGGTCTACAAATCCCTGTTTATATATAAAATCACATATATCTTTTAACGCTACAAACTGACTCGTATTTGGAACTTGCAGTTCCACTGTATCTATGGATGATATAAATTCATTCATATTACTTTCTATTTTCATACGTAATAAACCTATATCACTAAAAAGCTTTCCATACTCACCTTTAAGATAATACGAACGTAATTCAGATGATACTAATTGCTCATTAAAACCTAACTCTTGTCCATACTCATTTACACGAAGTTTTAACTCCATTTCACCTATATTTGCATCATTTGATATATTTGAAATACCATTTATTTTTTTAAGTTCTTCCTCAAGGTAAGCGATAGCGGCTAAAATATCTTTATTTGATTTTGAACTCAAGCTTACTTCAAAATCATTTGCAACAACACCTGCACCAGGTACTTTTACAACTAACTCTTCAAATAAAAGTTCATCATTTACTTTAACATCTTTAAGCGGTTCAATAACATTTTTTAAATCGTCTGCTATATCAACAGCATATTTTTTTCTAATTAATACACTTGGGTCATACTCGACAGACAGATATGGGCTTATATATGTATCAAAAATATTTTCAGGGGCTTTTTCATGAAGGTCTATAAATATGTGAAACATATTTTCCCCGATAATAGCCCTGTTTTTTGCATCCATCTTAAAACCGATAACACTCGTCACTGACGACATATCGTCCTTAGACATATTTTTAAGTATTTTTTGCTCAACTTTACTTACTATTTTTTCAGTATCTTCAAGATCATTATTAATATTTACTTTTCCGTAAACATAAATTTGTGTGTTGTCAAAATCAGGAAATAATTGAAATTTTGAATTTTTAATTAAAACAACTGTTAATGACAAGATTGTCACTACTATAACAATTAGAGAAATAATTTTTCTTTTGAAGACAAAATGCAGTGTATTGTTATGCCATAAATAAAGTTTATCCCATAATGCCTTAGTATAATCAGTAGATTTTTTTACACGTAAAAAGTCATGCGCATGAAGTGGTAAAAAGTAAAATGCTTCCAATAATGAGGATAACAAAAGCACAGTTATCATAATAGGAATAATTTTTATAAACATTCCCATTTCACCACTTAAAAGCAGCATTGGTAAGAATGCAAAAACAGTTGTCAAGGTAGCTGCCAAAACGGCAGGGAACATCTCTGTTGCACCTCTAATCACGGCTTCTCGTCTATCTAATCCCTCTTCTAAGTACCTATAAATATTTTCAGCTACAACTATAGCCTCATCTACAAGCATACCAAGTGCTATTAGAGCACCAAGCAGTGAAAGCATGTTTATAGAGTCCCCAAGCAACTCTGTAGCTATAAGACCTATCATGAAGCTCACAGGGATACCTATTGCAACAACTAAAGCAATTCCACGCTCAACAAATATAAGCATTGCGGTAAACACAAGCATTAATCCAAAAGCAATGTTTGAGAAAACTACATTAAGACGGTTCTTAATCCATGTAGATGTATCTGTATAGATATCATAAGATATCCCTGCATTCTCTTTCTCACTCTTTTTTAATATTTCTCTTATCTGTTTTACAAGCTCTATTGCATTTCCGCTCTCACTTTTAGTAACATTAATAGATACATTTCTTACACCGTTATAATGTGATAATTCACTCTCATCACTAAGCTCAAAACTAACATCTGCAATATCACCGATTCTTACCTTAACACCGGCAACACCAACTATAGTATTTTCTATATCTTTTTTTGTTTTTTCACCGTTAAAAGTAGATATATATAGGTGGGAACCCTTTTCATTTATAGTACCGATTGGAAAAATAGAACTGATATTTTTTATTGCTGAAACTACTAATGCTGGTTGTAAGTTATTTGCAATAATTTTTTGATTATTTATCCTTACAACAACTTCCTCATCAGCATCTCCACGAATTGTAATATCACTTAAGTCTTTTAAAGAACTTAGTTTACTTTTTAAATCATCAGCCCTTGCTAAGAGTTCTCTTTTATCTACATCTCCGGAGAGTGCTATTAAGACCAGTGGAAAACTATGTACCATAATTTTAGCAATTGGTTCAGCCATATCCGATGGCAAGTCTTTTCTAACACCGTTTACGATATCTTTTACATCATTCAAGACTAGTATATTGTCAGAACCAGGTTTTATATCTACACTTATAGAGAAAGATCCATTTTTTATAGTTGTCTCGACGGTTTCTAATTCATCAATGTTTTGTAAATCATCTTCAATTGTTTTTACAACCATCTTATCAAGTACGTCCGCACTTGTTCCAACATAACCTCCGGTTATGACGATTTTATCCATATTCATAGGCGGGAATATTTCTTTTGGAATATTCATATAAGAAAAAACTGAAAGAATGAGAATAAATGCTAAAAATATATGATTTAATCTTGGTTTATCAATTGCAAATTCAATAAAGTTTCTTATCATTAATACTAGCCTTTAAAAAATTGTATCTATTACTTGGTTTTTGTATTTTATCTCTTCAACAGAAGCACCTATAACTTTATTTTCTTCCTTTAAAGTATCATACTCTGATTTTAGTTTTGATATTTCACGACTTTTAAAGTAGATTTGTTGGGTAATGTATATTTTAGGAAATAAAACTATCAATGTAAATATTAGAATTGCAAGTGTATAAAAAAAATAGCTGATATTAAGTTTTTTTAATGGTGCAAGTACTTTACCGACTTCATCTAAAAGTAAATCTTTTGAACTCATTTTGCATCCATTTGAAAAACCCTCAGTTTAGCACTACGACTTCTTGGATTTTCTTTTAACTCATCTTGCTGTGCAGTTATAGGTTTTTTTGTTAAAACTTTACCAAGGGCATGGTTATTTCCACAGGTACATCTCATCGCTTGTGCATCGCAGATACAGGATTTTGCCCATGTGGAAAAAGTTTGTTTTACTATTCTGTCTTCTAGTGAATGAAAAGATATAATTGCTATTTTTGCATTTGGAAGTTTCGCTTCTTTAATAGTCTCCAATAAACCTTTTAATTCACCCAATTCATCGTTTACTTCTATTCTTATAGCTTGCATTAAGAGTGTAGCAGGATGTATTTTTTTACCGCGAGGCATAAAAGGTTTAACACACTCACTAAGTTCTTTTGCAGATGAAAAAGGTCTGTTTTGAACAATAACGTCTGCTATTTTTTTGTAGTTTCTAAGTTCTCCATATTCATAAAGTATTTTTTCCAGTTCACTTTTTGAGTAATTATTTACAACTTCACTGGCACTTAATAAAGAATCTTTATCCATACGCATATCAAGATTATCACTATCATATGAAAATCCTCTATCTTTTTGGTCTAGTTGTAAGGAGCTAACACCAATATCTGCCAATACTAACTTTATATTTTGTGTATCGTATTCTTTAACTATATCTTTTATTATATTTGAAAAACGACCTTTTTTAATATCAACTCTATCTCTAAAAGGCTCTAATCTTTTTGTAGAAAATTCAATAGCAGTAGAGTCTTGATCAATCCCGATGAGCTTTGCATTTTGATTTGCCTCTAGCATCATAGACGAATGCCCGCCGTAGCCCATTGTACAATCAATTATTATCCCATCACCAACACCATATGCAACATCTAGGATTTCTTTATATAAAACTGGAATATGTGGTATTTCTGACACAAAAAGCTCTTTATTTTTTTGTTGATTATACTTAAAGTTATTTAATACATTGTAAAAAAGAATCAATGTAACACCATAATTAGACTTAAGTCTAATTAATTGAACATATTGTATTATACAAAAAACAAAGGAACTTTTATGAAATATATTTTATTAATCTCAATAATTTTAACAACTTTTTTATCAGCAAAAACTCAAATAGTAATAGGTACTTTCACAAAAGAAAGTAGTGCTCACAATGTAAAAGAAGAACTTATAAGGACAATAAACAAAGACAAAAAACTTAAAGCTTTTTTAGAAAAGAACAATATTAAAAGTATAGCCAAAAAAGACAGTAAATATTTTATAGTCACATTAGAACCTTTTTTAGATAAAGCCACACATACATCTGTATTAAATAAAATACGAAAAACAAAATTTAAAGATGC
>JAPHSI010000090.1 GCA_026193155.1 Sulfurimonadaceae bacterium
AAAAAACGGCACCATACCTTCATGATGGAAGATTTGATAAGTTAGAAGATGTAGTAAAGTTTATGTCAAGATATCAGCTTGGTCGTACAATAACAGATGAAGAGGTAGGTAAAATAGTAAAATTTTTACATTCGTTAAGTGGTGAGCTGCCACAAAGTGTAAAGTAGCCACATATGAATAGATTAGAAGATATTTCTAAAAAAAATAGAACTGATTCTGTATATGTTTTAATAGTTTTTTTTATAGTATTAGTTTTTGCTCTGGCTCTATACTTGATTAGAGCTAACAGTGTGATTGAAAATGATACAAAATATAAAAAAACAATTTCTGAACTATACCTCTTAAATAAAAGTTTTGATAACTTTTTTCTAAAATCAACAACATTTAATAATTATGATATTATTAACAAAGATATAAAAAGGTTTGAGCAAAAACTTGAACAACTTGTTTTGCCTGAGAACAAGCACATTTTTTCAAATAAATACACTAATTTATTGAAAAAACTCAGAAATGATTTTGAAGATAAAAAAAATATTATTGAATCTTTTAAATCAGAAAATGCATTATTAATCAGTTCAATCCATTACCTTCATAAACTAAATGATGTTATATCTAAAAAAAAGCTATTAGAAGTTAAAGAAGATATTGATTTATTAGAAAAAACATTATCAAAAATTATGCTTTATTATATAAATTCATCATATTTTAGTAAAGATATCGATACAAACTTACAATATTTATCTAGTCTTTATAGAAAAAATCATCTCAAAGAATTGAAGATGTTTATCAGGCACATAAAAAAAGATATACAAAGAATAAATAAATTATCAAAAATTAAAAACACTAAAGATTCCCTAGATTCTTCAATAAAAAATTTAGAATTATTTTTGAATAAAAAGTTTACAAGTGCTATATATAACAGCCGTATAGTAGTTATGACACTTTTAGTAATCGCATTTGTTATTTTAATAGTATTACTTATGATGTATAAACGTACATTAAAAGTAAAAGATGACCTTATTGGTTTTACAACTGCAGTAGAAAACAGCTATAACTCTATTGTTATAACGGATATTAATAAAAATATCATTTACGTAAATGATATTGTTTTAAAAGAAACAGGTTATTCAAAAGAGGAATTGCTAGGGCAAAACCCGAGAATGTTAAAATCAGGAGATAAGTCAGATGAATTTTATAAAGGGATGCATGAGCATATAGATAATGGAGAGAAATGGGAAGGTGAATTTATAAATAAACGTAAAGATGGGACACAATATTATGAAAAAGCTTCTATTATGCCTATTTTTCAAGATGGAAAACTAGTTAACTATCTTGCAATTAAACTTAATATTACAGATTATGTCCTTCAACAGCAAAAAGTTAAACATATGGCATACCATGATTCACTTACTTCTTTACCAAATAGAACAAATGTAGAAGAATATTTAGATATCAATATACCTATTGCAAGACGTAACAAGCATAAAATTGCCGTATTGTTTATTGACATCGATAATTTCAAAACTATAAATGATACATTAGGTCATGATATTGGTGACGAATTTATAAAAGAATGTGCAAAAATGCTTAAGAGTTCACTTAGAAAATCTGATATTTTGGCTCGTATAGGTGGTGATGAGTTTGTAATAATATTAGAATCAATTGACACAAACTACAGTGCTGCTACAGTAAGTACAAATATAATAAATATGTTTCAAAACCCTATTGAGACTAAAAATAATAAGTTAAATATGACAGTTAGTATAGGAATATCAATTTTTCCAAATGATGCAGATGATTGTATTACTCTTTTTAAGTGTGCAGATATGGCTATGTATAAAGCAAAAGAGAGTGGAAAAAATAATTTTCAATATTATAAGAAAAAGTTGTCTGTGCATATGCATGGCAGATTGAATATTGAGCAAGCATTAAAAAATTCTGTCAAAAACGATGAAATATTTCTTATGTATCAACCTAAATATAATATAGCTACAAAAAATATTATTGGTTTTGAAGCTTTAGCTAGATGGCAAAATGAAAAACTTGGTCTAATCCCACCTGATAAATTTATAGCTATAGCTGAAAACTCAAATGATATAATAGAGATAGGTTTATTTATATTTGAGCAGGCTTGTAGAGATTTTTTAATTTTTAAAACATTAAATGAATCTATTGAAGTTATTGCAATAAATATCTCTACCGTCCAGCTATATCAAGATGGCTTTATTGATGACATTATGAAGATAGTTGATGAAGTTAGGATAGATACAAGTTCAATAATGCTTGAGATTACTGAGACACATATCATGAAAAATATTGCCCATAGTATGACGGTTTTAAGTAAATTAAAAGAGCTTGGATTTTGTATATCTATTGATGATTTTGGTACAGGGTATTCATCTTTAAATTATCTGAAACAATTTCCTATAAATGAACTTAAAATAGATAAGTCTTTTATAAGTGATTTACCGAATGATTTAAATGATGTAGCGATAACCAAAGCTATAATATCTCTTTCAAAGAATATGGGCTATGTAAATGTAGCTGAGGGAATAGAAACCAAAGAACAAGAAGAGTTCTTGATAAAAAATGGATGTGAAGTAGGTCAGGGCTATTTGTTTTGTAAACCAAAAATTAAAGATGAATTGATTGAGTTCTTAGACAGCTTTGTTTCTTAGATATTTTGCTACAGCATCTTCATCATTTGAATGTTTTGATATATATGTAGCTATCTTTTTTACATCTGCATGAGCATTTGCAACGGCCACGGAAGTTCCAGCTAATTCAAACATACCTATATCATTTAGATTGTCTCCAAAAACCGTATAATTTTCAAAGTCTACTTGTAAGTATTCATTTACTTTTTGAAGTCCGTGTGCCTTGTCTGCATCTGCATGAAGCAGTGTTAAAAAATAGCAATTCATATATGCTTCAGGTGCAAGAATATATTTTAGTGAATCACCAAAAACTTTATAAAGTTCATTCTTTAATTCATTTAGTTCATCTTCTTCACCCATATATACAAGCTTGAAATTGTCTTTCATGGCGCGAATATCTATTTTTTCTTCTAGATTATCATCACCTACATATCTATCTAGTAAACGGTGTTGAAAATCATTTCTTTGTTTAGGGTATAAAAATGCCTCATTTAGATTTAAGTCTTTAAGTGCCAAAACAAATGGAAAAAGATTATGTTGTGCACCAAGATCAATGATAGCATCTGCCATATCTTTTTGGATTATTTTCGTATCAATTATTTTTTTATCTTCACTTACAATTAAAGAACCGTCAAGTAAGATCATTGGAGCATTTATATTGAGACCTTTTAGAAACTGCTCGGTTTTTTTATAAGTCCTAGCCGTTGCAACCGATAAATTATGTGTAGATGCAAGAGAGTTCCAAGTATCTTTTGTAAATTCGCTTACACTCAAATCACTTCTTAAAAAAGTATGGTCTAAATCTGTTATAAATACCTTACTCATCTACGAAGTTCTTTTTGCATAAAATTCTTTTTTAAACTCATCATATTTGTCTTCTAAAATAGCTGCTCGAGCCTGTTTCATAAGGTTAAGATAATAATACAAATTATGAAGAGTTGCAAGTCTGAAGTATGTTATCTCACGACTTCTAAAAAGGTGATTCATATATGAACGGGAGTATCTTTTACATGTAGGGCATTCACACTCTGCATCTATAGGTGCTGGGTCTTCTTTAAACTTGGCACCTTTTATATTTAGTTTACCAAAAGATGTAAAAAGAGTACCGTTTCTGGCATTCCTAGTTGGCATTACACAGTCAAACATATCTACACCGCGTTCAATATTTTCTATTAAATCTTCAGGAGTTCCGACACCCATTAAATATCTAGGTTTATCTTCTGGCATATATTGTGTAGTATGCTCAACCGTATCGTACATCTCATTGTTCAGCTCACCTACACTAAGCCCGCCTATGGCAAAACCATCATAATCAAGGGCACATAATTCAGTTGCACTTTTTGTACGCATCTCTTTATCTGTCCCTCCCTGAATAATTGCAAATATATTTTGTTCTACTCCGATTCCCTCTTTTTGTTTGGCACGAAAGTACTCAATAGACTCTTCTGCCCAAGCAGTTGTCCGCTCAATTGAAAGTTTGATACGATCACGTGTTGCCGGAAGTGCTACAAGATCATCCAAAATCATCATAATGTCTGATCCTAGATTATGTTGAATATCTATCACTTTTTTTGGTGTAAAAAAATGTTTACTTCCATCTATGTGGCTTCTAAATTCTATACCGTTCTCTTTTGGTTTTGATATATCCGATAAAGAAAATGCCTGAAAGCCGCCGCTGTCAGTTAAAAAACTTTTAGGATATGTTGAAAAACCATGAAGTTTACCCATCTTGGCTATTGTCTTGTCCCCAGGACGAAGGTATGTATGGTAAGTATTTGCAAGTATTATCTCAGCACCAAGTATATCCAGCACATCTTCCATATCTAAAGCTTTAATACTTCCAAGTGTGCCAACAGGCATAAATACAGGTGTTTTTATAGTTGAGTGTGCTGTTTTTATTGTACATGCACGAGCATTTTTTGAAGTAGCATCTAGAGTAAATTCCATAAATTTTATATCCTAAAGATTATTATTTTTATGAAATTATAACATTAATATAAATATCTAATTATATTATTAATATATTTAATACTCATGTTATAATAGTAAAAATAGAGTTTTATTAAGTATGCTTATATCAGTAGGAGTTTGATGATGAAAGTATTGTTATTATCTATTTTATTCTTATCTTCATTATTAGCAAAGCCTTCTGATGTATCTCTGCAATTGCTCTGGAAGCATCAGTTTCAGTTTGCAGGTTTTTATGTAGCCAAAGAGAGAGGTTATTATGAACAAGTAGGTTTAAATGTCGATATAAAGGAATATAATAGTACTATCAATATTGTTGATGATGTGATTTTAGGAAAATCTACATATGGTATTGGCAGATCTTCACTATTGATTGATAAGGTCAAAGGTAAACCCGTTGTACCTTTTGGTGCTATATATCAACACTCCCCAATAGTTTTAATAAGTACAAATCCAAAAATAAAAAAACTAATAGACTTAAAACATAAAAAAATAATGATAACTAAAGATGCCATTTCATCAGCTTCTATATCAGGAATGCTTGCTCATAGTTATGGTCTGAAAAATAATATGCTTTTGCAAAAACATAGTTTTGATTATCATGATTTATTAGATGGAACTACGGATGCAATGGCATGCTATATATCGAATGAACCATATTATCTTGAAAAAAGTAATATAAAATATAAAGTTTTTGATCCTAAAGAGTATGGTTTTGATTTTTATGGTGATATTATTTTTACGTCAATGCAAGAAGTACAAAAGAATCCAGATAGAGTAAAGTCTTTTTATGTTGCTTCAAAAAAAGGTTGGACTTGGGCTTTTAACAACATAGAAGAGAGTGCAAAACTTATATATGATAAATATAATACGCAAAACAAATCTTTAGAGAGTCTAATATATGAGGGATATGCTTTAAAAAAACTGGCATTTGTTGATGGAATTCCTTTTGGCTCTATTAGTAAAAATAAATTTGAATCTATCTCCAGAATTTTTAAATTCAAAGGCATGATGGATTTTAATGATAATTTTGATGATTTCCTTTATCCATTCAAAGAAAAGGTAAAAATAGGTGTTTTAGCAAAACGAGGGAAAGAAGTTACACATAAACGCTGGAATTTACTAGCAGAGTATTTAAATAATAGATTAGACTATTATGACTTTGAAATAGTACCATTGGATTTTGTGCAGTTAGAGGAAAGTGTAAAAAATAAATCAGTTGATTTTATTATTACTAACACAATGTATTATGTCTTATTAGAAAATAGGTATGGTATTTCTAGAATTGCAACACTGGTTAATAGTGATATATTAAATAAATATAGATTAATACAGTTTGGCGGAGTTATATTCACTAAAAGCGACAGTACAAATATTAACGAGCTTATTGATTTAGAAGATGAAACTATAGGTGCCGTTAGTAGTCTTAGCTTTGGTGGTTGGATTATGGGGTATGAAGAGTTAATAAAGCATGATAAAAATTTTAAAGATGTTAAAGTTAAATTTTTTGGAACCCATGATGCAGTTGTAAATGCTGTTTTAGAAGATAAAGTAAAAGTAGGAACGGTAAGAACTGATACTCTTGAGAGAATGGCAAATGAGGGGAAAATAAAACTTTCAGATATTAAAGTCATAGCACCTAAAAAGTATAAAAACTTTCCATATTTGGTGAGCACAAAATTATATCCAGAATGGCCTATTGCAAAGCTTTCACATACATCGGATGAGTTGGCAAATAAACTTTTAAGCGAAATTGTAAATTATAAAGCGAATGATGAGGATATTAAGAACAATAAGATTTTAGGTTGGACTGTTCCACTTGACTACTCTTCTGTCCATGGAGTACTTAAGAAACTACGTTTACCGCCATATGAAAATATTGAGCTTAGATTTGAAGATATATTAGAAGAATATTCAATATTTTTTTATATTATCGTAGTAGCGGTTATTGCTTTAATATCTAGGCTCATATATGATTGGCGGTTAAATATATATTTAAATCAATATAATAAAAGATTAGATTCAGCAGTTAGGTCAAAGACAAGAGAACTAACTGCCGCAAATAAAAAGTTAAAAATATTAGCTAATCAAGATGCATTGACTAAAATAAGTAATAGAGCGCATTTTATGAAATTTGCAAGAAAATATTTTGAAATAGCAAATAGAAACGATGAAAGTTTGCAAGTACTTTCTTTAGATCTTGATTATTTTAAAAAAATAAATGATACTTATGGTCATCAAACCGGAGATTGTGTATTAAAAGAATTCACAAACAAAGTATCTTTGTTGTTAAGAAAAAGTGATATATTTGGTAGAGTAGGTGGGGAAGAGTTTTGTATATTGTTGCAAAACACTTCTATAAAAGGAGCTGAAAATTTTGCAACAAGGGTATGTGAAGAGATAGAAAATATGGATATAACGTGTGATAAAAACACTATAAATATTACGGTTAGTATAGGTGTAGCTTCTCTCAAAGATGAAAAAAGCATTGAGGAGTTAATTAAAAAATCAGATATTGCTCTATATACTTCAAAAGAAAAAGGCAGAAATCAAGTTAGAATATATACACAAAACTAAAATTTTTCTAACTTTTAAGTCCTTTTTTTGTAGAATAAAAAAATTTTTTAAAAAAAGGCTTGTTTAATGGCAACTATTGGTATGAGTGATATCAAAAAAAATGTTCGTTTAATTGTTGGTGAAGTTCCTTATAAAGTGGTTGAATTTCAACATGTTAAACCTGGTAAAGGTGCGGCATTCGTACGTATGAAAATGAAAAGTTTTTTAAACGGTAAAGTGGTTGAAAAAACTGTTCACGCAGGTGATAAATTTGAAGTACCTGAGATAACTTACAAAACTATGCAGTATTTATATGATGATGGTGACATGTACCAGTTCATGGATACTGAATCATACGAGCAATTCGGTCTTTCTTATGAGCAGTGTGATGATGCATCTAAGTGGTTTAAAGATGGTGTGAATGTTGATATTATCTTTTATAAAGGTAATGCTATAAGTGTAGCTGCTCCTGAAGTGATGGAATTTGTTATTGCTGAAACACCACCTAACTTTAAAGGTGACACTTCAAGTGGAAGTAAAAAACCGGCTACTCTAGAGAGTGGTGCTGTTGTTCAAGTTCCTTACCATGTTTTAGAGGGTGATACTATCAAGGTAAATACGGTTGATGGTGAATACTTAGAGAAAGTTAAGTAACGCTAAATCCAATATTTAAAAGGTATACTTTATATACCTTTTAAATCCTCCATATTATTTTATATCTTATTTTAAAAAATTACTTCATATTAAGAGAAACTTACTATAATATTTTTAATAATTTATTATAGGAATTATATGAGTGCTCAACCATTTACCCATTTACATCTACATACGGAATATTCACTTTTAGACGGTGCAAATAAGTTAACAAATTTAGTAAAACAAGTCAAAGAACTTGGTATGACAAGCGTAGCTATGACCGATCATGGAAATATGTTCGGTGCTATTGACTTTTATCATCAAATGAAAGAAGCCGGTATAAAACCTATCATTGGTATGGAAGGTTATATACATAACGGTGAAACTTTAGATGATAAATCTACAAAACAAAGATTCCATATATGTTTATTTGCTAAAAATAAAAAGGGATATGAAAATTTAATGTACCTTTCATCTAAAGCTTTTATAGAGGGTATGTATTATTTTCCACGTATAAATAAAAAAGAATTAGCGGCTCACAGTGAAGGTATCATATGTACAAGTGCCTGTCTGCAAGGTGAAGTTAATTGGCATCTGAATTTACAAAATGAGCGTAATGTAAGAAATGGAGCACTTGGATATGATGGTGCTTTAGAAGTAGCACGTGAATATAAAGATATATTCGGTGATGATTTTTATTTAGAGATTATGCGACATGGAATAGGTGATCAGCTTTTTATTGATGAGCAAATTTTAAAAATATCTAAAGAGTTGGATATTAAGCTTGTAGCAACAAACGATACTCACTATACATACCCTGATGACGCACAGTATCATGAAGCTTTTATGTGTATAGGTATGAATAAACTCTACGATGATCCAAACCGTATGCGTCACTCAGTACATGAGTTTTATTTAAAATCGCCTGCTCAGATGCAAAGACTCTTTGCTGATATTCCAGAGGCGCTAGTTCATACGCAGGAAATAGTAGATAAATGTGAGGATTTTGTTCCTGTTGTAAAAACACCAACGCCTCCAAATTTTAAATTTACACCTGAATATGCACAAAAAGATGGCTTTGCTTTAACTAATGATGATCCAAATGATATGGATGCAGAGTATTTTATATTTTGTTGTAACAGGGGACTCAAAGAGCGTTTAAAACATGTGCCAGAAGATAAACATGAGGAATATAAAAAACGTTTAGAATTCGAGATGGATATTATTAATTCTATGAAATTTCCAGGATATATGCTAATAGTATGGGATTTTGTTAGAGTAGCTAAAGAGATGGGTATAGCAGTAGGTCCGGGACGTGGTTCAGCGGCTGGAAGCTTAGTTGCATATGCCTTAGAAATTACAGATATAGACCCGATGAAGTATGATTTGCTATTTGAGAGATTTTTGAACCCTGAACGTGTAAGTATGCCCGATATCGATATGGACTTTATGCAGGCACGCCGCGGGGAAGTAATTGATTATGTTGTAAAGAAATATGGACGTAATCAAGTTGCACAAATTATTACCTTTGGTTCACTTCTGGCTAAAGGGGTTATTCGTGATGTGGCACGTGTTCTTGATATGCCATTAAGTCAAGCTGATAAGATGGCAAAACTTATCCCTGATGAACTTGGTATTACACTTAATGGAAAAGAGAAAAAAGGTGAGTTTATACCTGGTGCTTTTCAAAAAGAGCCTAAACTTCAAGAACTTATTGAGACAGACACTAATGCAGCTAGAGTTTGGGAATTTGCTAAAAAACTAGAGGGGCTAAAACGAAACTCCGGTATACATGCAGCGGGTGTTGTAATATCAAATGAAGAGTTATGGAAAAAAACACCAATTTATAAGCCATCAGGTGAAGATACTTTTGTAACACAGTATTCACTTAATTATCTTGAAGATGTTGATTTGATTAAATTTGACTTTTTAGGACTTAAAACTCTTGATGTTATTTATAACGCTATCAAGCTTATAAAACTAAGATATGATAAAGTTGTAGATTGGCATAAAATAAATGAAAATGACCCAAAAGTATATGATGTTATTCGTGGCGGAGATACTGTCGGGATGTTCCAAATAGAATCAGATGGTATGCAAGATCTGAACAAACGTCTAAAACCTGATAGTTTTGAAGACTTGATTGCGGTTTTAGCACTATATAGACCTGGACCGATGGAGTCAGGTATGCTGGATTCATTTATTGAGCGTAAGCATGGTCGTGAAGCGATAGAATATACATTTGACGAGATGGAACCAATTTTAAATAACACATATGGGG
>JAPHSI010000015.1 GCA_026193155.1 Sulfurimonadaceae bacterium
CCAAGGATATTTTTTAGTAGTACCGTGACAATCCTGACACTCTATCTCAACAGCGGCTAAATTCTCGTTTGTAGCAAATCCGCTACCATGCATGTCACTTGAGGTATGGCAATCTTGACATAACATTCCACGTTTAAAATGTATATCTTCTTGCATATTAAGGTGATGCTTATTACCTGTACTCATTAAACCTTGGTATGAAAGGGCTGTAAATTTTTTATCACTGTGGCATTTGACACAAGTTTGAACAGGTAAACCAGAATAGTTATTATCCTCTGTATTTATCTTTATATTACGTGAACTTTGAATCTGATGAGTTAAGAGATGCTTTGGTTCTTTTTTACTTAATCTTACATCACCGCCTTTATAAAGCCAGTCTTTTGCATAAGGTATATGACAAGTTGCACAACCTTTTGCTATATTTTGAGAGTGTTTATTATGTTTTTTTTCAAACTTTTCTTTAAATGCGTTTGGTTCTTTCTCTGAGAGCTTTTGCATATACTCAATATATTTTTTACTACCCATAATCGCTTGTGGCTTTAAAGTACTGTTTGTTTCATTAACATCAACTCTAATGTCTATCATCATTGAACTATATTGTGCACTTACATGACTCTCATGACACATTCCGCAAGTGTTTTTATTTACATGCGGATCTGTAGGTGACGGATAAAAATCTTTTGGACCCTTATTCTCTTTAAAGTATTTTATACTGCCTTTATGACCGTACTCTTTACTTTTATTGTATGGGTTCCCACCATGACAAACTATGCAGTCATTTCCTGCATGACCGGCATTATCTGCAACTTTTAGAATCTCTTTCATCATAGTAGAGTTTCTATCTCGGATATCTTCTATCCCTTTATGACACACTACACATTCGTTTGCTCCAAATGCTAGTGTGCTAAAAAAAATAAATAAAAAAACAAGTTTTTTCATAAAGTATTACTTATCTTTACTGATTGCGTCAAGAACACCGTTAATAAATTTTGGAGATTGTTCTGTTCCAAAAGATTTTGTAATCTCTACCGCTTCATTAATTACAACAGCAGAATCCAAATCACCGAATAAAATCTCATAACCAGCTAATCTAAGAGTAGCACGTTCAATCGTACCAAGTCTTTCAAAATCCCAATCTTTTAGATGTTTTTTTATAGCTTCGTCTATCTTTTGAAGATTTTGCATTACACCGTCATAAAGTCCAAGTGCAAAATCTTTTTGTTTATTACGAATTTTTTTCTCTTCTAGTATTTCTGAAGTATGTTCAGCAATATTTCCGTTACCTAAATCATATGCATATAAAAGACTTACAACAGCCATACGAGCGTGATGACGAGTCGCCATTACATATTCTCATATAAATCAAGTAGTTCTATAACAGTAGTCATAGCTTCAAAACCTTTATTACCTGCTTTTGTACCCGCACGCTCAATAGCCTGCTCGATAGTATCTGTAGTTAAAAGTCCAAAAGATACAGGTTTTTGGTATTTTAAACTTACACTTGCGATACCTTTTGTTGCTTCAGCGGATACATAGTCAAAGTGCGGAGTTGCACCACGGATAACTGCACCTAAAGCACATACAGCGTCATACTTTCCGGATGCTAAAAGTTTCTCAACTACCATCGGTAATTCAAATGCACCAGGAGCTAAAACATGAGTTAAATCTGCATCTTCACCACCGTGACGTGCAAATGCATCTTTAGCACCTTCTACAAGTCTATCAACTATAAAGTGATTCCATCTCGTACTAACTATTGCAACTTTTTTTCCGCCGTTAAGTCTCAACTTACCTTCAATTAAATTCATCAAATTTCCTTTTATTTAAATTTCTTGTATTTTTTTAATTTTTTCAACTAGACTTTCTAGTTCATCTAGTTTTATCATATTTGGTCCATCGCTAAGTGCGATACTAGGGTCAAAATGTGTCTCAAAAAAGAAACCATCAACTCCAACTGCAGCAGCACCTTTAGCTAAGAAAGGTACCATAGAACTATCTCCACCAGTTTTACCATCTTGGGCTGTCGGCATCTGAACAGAGTGGGTAGCATCAAATATAACCGGTGCGAATTCGCGCATCATAACAAGGTTACGCATATCTACAACCATATTTCCATATCCGAAGCTGTTTCCGCGTTCACATAGATAAAGTCCATGTTTTTTAGAATTTTCATATGTCGCTTCGTTACATCCACGAGTTTGCAATATTTTTAAAGCAGGATATTTCATAGCATCTGCACTAAGAAACTGCCCTTTTTTGATATTTATTTTTTTATCTGTCTGTGCACAAGCTACAAGCAGGTCTGTTTGACGACACAAAAATGCAGGAATCTGAAGCATATCGACAACTTCTGAAACCTGAGCTACCTGAGTTGATTCATGTACATCTGTTACGACTTTGTAGCCAAATTCATCTTTTACTTTTTGTAAAATTCTTAAACCTTCATCTATCCCTAGTCCACGAAATGACTCTAAAGATGTACGGTTTGCTTTATCAAAACTTGCTTTAAAATAGAAGTCTATTGAATCATCATTATGATACTTTTCTAAAGATTTGGCAATCTTTAAAATATTCTCTTCACTTTCTATAACACAAGGTCCACTAAGTAATACCATCTATTTACCTGTATAGTGCTAAAAAATTGCACTGAATTTTAGAGATATGATTATACCTAATTTTTCTTATTTTGCCCTTGCAACTAAAATGCCCGCTACTACTACAAGGACAATACCTACACTAACAGACAGACTAGGCAGTGCATCTCCAAGCATAACTCCAACCATAATTGAAAATAAAATATTTGTATAAGACACAGCTCCTACAATTCCAGCTTTTGTTTCAGAGTATGCCTTTGTCATAAGTAGTTGAGATATAGTTGCAAGCACACCCATAGCAACAACATAAAACCAGACAATTCCACTTGGCATAACAAATTCACCAAGCATAAAATCCAAACTAGGCATATAAAAAAATTCAGATGCTACAAATAAAACTATTGGTCCGACAGTTCCAACTCCCATAAAAGAAAGGACTATAGCACGAGTATCATAATACTTTTTCAACTCACGAATCGATGTATATGCAAGGGCAGCACCAATCCCGCTAAATAGGCCAAGTGCATCGTACTTTGTAAAACCGATATTTGTAGGTTCAGTTATAAATACAATTCCAACAAACCCTATAAAAATCGCTACCCAAGCTTTTTTACTAAGGTGTTCTGACAAAAAAAGCCAAGCAAATATTGCCGTAAAGATGGGTGATGTTTTTGACCATGTCATTGCATCTCCGAGTGGAATATGTGCAATATTATAAAAAAATGCAAGAAGAGCCACAAAACCCATGGTCCCGCGAAAAAGAAGTAAAAAAGGTTTTCCGCCTTTGCTTTGAAGCGGTTTTTTGTATATAGCATATGCGATAATTGCTACACCGAAAACATTTCTAAAAAAAACAACTTCAAGTGACGACATATGTGCAGATGCAAGTTTTGCGAACGCACCCATTATTGCAAAAGTAAAAGAGGCGATAAGCATATACTTAACACCATTATTCATATTTTTCAGTCTATTCATAAATGCAATTATAGCACTTAAAATTCACTCTTTTGATTTTAGATAATTATAGATACTTTGTTGATTTTTTTTATATAGTAACAACTCATTTTTACCAATAGTTTTAGAGATTTCATTTTCAATTTCAGATATAAAATAATTTGCCTGAGCTATTAGCTTTTTACTTTTTTTGGTTAATAAAATTGTTTTTTCTTTTTTATTTTCAGCTTTTATAGTTACATAATCATATTCTTGAAGTTTTTTTATGTTTTTATGCATGGCTTGTCGTGTATAGCCAACTTTTTTAGACAACTGTGCTGCACTTATATTATCAAATTCATCTAAATAAGGGAAAAGTATAATCAAAGCATCACTTAGCCCATCAAACCCGTTTTCTTCTAAATTTTTTAAAATCAATCCATTAAAAACTTTACTTGTTTCCAGAGATAAAAAACATAAAGACATTGTAAACCTAGTTGACAAAGAGTTATATTTGTACTATTCTTTCAGCACAAAAATACAACAGGAGTATAACATGAAATACCTTTTACAAATCGATTTTCCTCACAACGGACCTTTTAAAAAAGATTTTGAAGTAGCTTTCTCAGATTTAGCCAAAGATATAGCTAACGAAGATGGTTTGGTTTGGAAAATTTGGACAGAAAATGAAGAAAATAAAGAAGCAGGAGGAATTTACCTTTTTGATAATTTAGATGATGCTCAAAGATACCTTGACAAACACACCCAACGACTAAACTCTTTTGGTTATACAGATTTAAGAGCTAAAATATTTAATGTAAATGAAACTCTGAGCTCAATTACTAAAATATCTTTATAAGCTAAGCAAAAATGCTTAGCCTCTAAAATTTTGCATTTGGAATTGGATGGTTCTCAACTACAAAATCTATATCTTTATCACCACGTCCGCTTAAATTTATAAGTAGAGTTTTATCAGGTCCGAGTTCATGTGCAAGCTTCATAGCATAGGCTACTGCATGAGCTGATTCAAGAGCAGGAATAATGCCTTCTAGCTGAGAAAGTTTATAAAATGCGTCTACAGCTTCTTCGTCTGTACAAAGCCCGACTTTTGTACGTCCACTCTCACTTAAAAATGCATGTTCAGGTCCTACAGATGGATAATCTATACCACTACCTATAGAGTAAACGGGTGCAGGTTCGCCGTCTGCATCTTTTAACATTATAGAGTTAAAACCATGCATAACACCCTCTTCTCCGTATGTTAGAGATGCTGCATGTTCACCAAGCTTTACACCCCTACCCATAGGTTCAACTCCTATTAAAGCTACATCTTCATCATCGATAAATCCAGAAAATATACCCATGGCGTTACTACCCCCACCTACACAGGCAATAACTGCATCGGGGAGTTTATCTTCCATCTCCAAAAATTGCTCTTTTGACTCAAAACCTACAACAGACTGAAAATCCCTTACCATCATAGGAAACGGATGCGGTCCTACAACACTACCTATACAAAAAAGTGCGCTATCCGCTTGAGGTACATATGATTCAAAAGCAGAATCTACCGCTTCTTTTAATGTTTTTAATCCGTGAGTTGCGGGGATTACATTTGCACCTAAAATCTTCATACGAACTACATTAGGGTACTCTTTTTTAATATCGACCTCACCCATATGTATCTCACATTCAAGTCCAAAATATGCAGCGGCAGTTGCAAGTGCTACACCGTGCTGCCCTGCTCCGGTCTCAGCAATTACTTTTGTTTTACCAAGTTTTTTCGCCAAAATAACTTCAGCCATACAATGGTTGAGTTTATGTGCACCTGAGTGATTCAAATCTTCACGTTTTAGAAAAATCTTTGCTCCTCCACAATGTTCAGTAAGGTTTTTAGCATAAGATATTGGTGTTGGACGACCTTGATAATGTTTACGAACATATTTAAGTTCAGCTATAAATTCAGGGTCGTTTTTTAATCTTTGATACTCCTTTGTTATCTCTGCAAACGGCTCTACTAGTGGTGGTGGAAGAAATGCTCCACCGTATTTTCCAAAATAACCATTCTCATCCGGATATGATTCTAAATAAGATTTTGACATTAAATATTCCTTTTTATTTTTACTTGGATAAATTATAGTTAATTTACATTAAACATTTTCTTATATACTTTTAAGACTTTCTATACAATAAGGATTTTTATGGGCAATATTTTAGTATTAGCAATTTTAGGTGCTGTTTTTTACTATATTTTTAAATCATATGCAAGATACACGGCTTACTCTCAAGAGGCATTTAAAAACTTTTCCGTTTCATACGAATCTATAAAACAAAGTGACTTGGGTCTTTTTGTTGCACTTGTCGCAAAAGTTGCTAAAGCCGACGGTAAAGTTGACTCACTTGAAGCTGAGCTAGTCGGAATAATGTTTGATGATATCTCTTCTGTATTTCCTGAACCTACTAAAACAAAAGATATTTTAAAACAAATATTTTCAGAAGAAAAAAACAAACTTAATGATTTAGAAGAG